>DASPGQ010000411.1 GCA_035620555.1 Vicinamibacteria bacterium | reverse complement strand
GGCGCATGGCACGTCGAGCCGCTTCACAACCAGGCTACCGGCCCGGATGGGTCGGCGGTCAGGTTCGAGCCACGCGTCATGCGTCTCCTCGTCTGTCTGAATCGGCCACGACGAAACACGAAGGGACGAATCGTAGGAAGTTAGATCAGGTCCGCTACTATCACGGAAGTTGTGGATTAAAAAGACCCCACCGAGACCTACAGCGCGATCTCGAGACCGTCATAGGCGGCCTCTAGCTCGAGCTCGGGCAGCCGGGCGACCAGATCGGCGGCCGAGTGGGTCACCACGATGCGTTGGCAGTCGATCTTCGACCGGTTCTGCATGAGTGTCTCGTAGTCGAGATGGAACGGTACCCGCTTGTCGTAGAAGTAGGCTTCGCAGATGAAGAGATCCGCACCGGCGGCCGCAGCGACCAGTCGATCGGTCCACTGCGTGTCGCCGGAATAGGTGATAATTTTGCCACCGAGGTCGACCCGCAGGGCGTAGGGCGGCGCTCCGCAGGCGTGGACGACTTCGAAAGGAGTCACCGTCAGAGGGCCGTGCGCCCAAGGCACATCCTCGACGAGCTCCTCGATCTCGACCTCGAAAAGTCGACGAGCGGTCGAAGACCCGGGAAACAAGACCTCCATCGCCTCTCTCACGCGGGTGCGAGTGCCGGGGGGACCGGCCACGAGGACCGGTTTGGTGCGCCGGGAAAACTGCCCGTCGAGTATGAAGAAGGGGATTCCTCCAAAGTGATCGCCATGTAAATGCGTCACGAGGATCGTGTCGATATCGTTCGGTTTGACCGACGCTCCCTTGAGGGCGATGAGCGACGACGCGCCGCAGTCGAGAAGGCATTTGTAGCCGTTGGTTTCGATGAGGATGCACGTCTGAAAGCGGCCGCCGCTTCCGAACGCATCCCCGCTTCCGAGGAAACGAACCCGCACGGAAGCCATGGTCCGCCTTACGCGCTACTCCGGTAGGCCGATATCCAGAGATGAATCGCGGCCGCGAGCAGGAACGGCGACGAATAGACTCCGGGCGCGAAGCGACCCCAGAGCAAAGACGCCGTGATGTGACCGAGGCCGTTGAGGATCATGATGAACGACAAAGCATACGACACCCATCGAAGCCACCAGCGGCCCGCGAAAACCAGCGGGGAAAGAAAAAACAGCGTCGTCACGATGGCGCACAGCCCGCCGAGCCAAACGCCGAACGTGAACGTCGGGAACGGAAACAGCGGATATTGCTCGCGAATCCCCGACACAATCGAGTTGTAGAGTGGGAGAAAACCCGTGAGGGCCTCGTCGGTTACGTGGAGTGCTAAGGCGCCCACGAGCAAGATCCACGCGATGCCCCACCGGGGCTCGCGCCGGCCGCTCTTCTCTGACATCGGAGATGCTTTCTCCATGGAGGCCATCATGCCACCGCCGGATGCCGGAAGAAAAACCGGCGCGCCGCCAGTGTGATACAAAATCGTGATGCGTCGAGCTCGAGGAGGTTTCAACCCATGCACCGAATAGCGTGGCTTCTTCTAATTCCGATCACCGCTGCCTGCGGATCTTCGACGGAGCCGATCCAATACGACGTCGTTCTTCGAAACGGCACGATTTACGACGGAAGCGGCAACCCAGGCGTCGTTGGAGACATCGCGATCCGAGATGATCGCATCGCCGCGGTCGGCGACGTCGGTGACGCGACCGCGGCGGTCGAAGTCGACGTCACCGGCCTGGCGGTCGCTCCCGGCTTCATCAACATGTTGAGCTGGGCGACGGAGAGCCTGATCGAGGATGGCCGCTCCCTCGGCGATCTGCGGCAAGGCGTCACCCTCGAAGTGTTCGGCGAAGGCTGGTCGGAGGGGCCTCTCAACGAGGCCATGAAAGCCGAGGTCGTCAAGCAGCAAGGCGATATCCGCTTCGATGTCGAGTGGACGACTCTCGGCGAGTATCTCGACTATCTGGTCGCCCGAGGAATCTCACCGAACGTCGCGTCGTTCGTGGGAGCGACCACTGTTCGGATCCACGAGGTGGGCTACGAGAACCGCGCCCCCACCGAAGAAGAGCTCGAGCGCATGCGCGCGCTCGTGCGCCAGGCGATGGAAGAAGGTGCGTTGGGCGTCGGGAGCTCGCTGATTTACGCGCCCGCGTTCTACGCGGGCACCGACGAGCTCATCGAGCTATCCAAAGTCGCTGCCGAACATGGAGGGATGTATATCTCTCACATGCGGAGTGAAGGCAATCGTCTCCTCGAATCAGTCGATGAGCTGATTCGGATCGCGCGTGAAGCCGACATCGCGGCCGAGATCTACCATCTCAAGGCGGGCGGTACTTCGAACTGGTCCAAGATGGAAGAGGTGATCGCGAAAGTCGAGGCGGCGCGCGCCGAAGGTCTGAAGATTACCGCCGATATGTACAACTACACCGCCGGCTCCACCGGTCTCGACGCGGCGATGCCGCCGGCCGTTCAGGAGGGCGGCTACGAAGCGTGGGTGAATCGCCTGAAGGAACCCGCGATAAGAGAGCGGCTGAAACGGGAGATGTCGACGCCGACGGACGAGTGGGAGAACCTCTTTCTCGCCGCCGGAGCGGACAAGACGCTCCTCGTCGGGTTCAAAAACGATGACCTGAAACCGCTTGCCGGCAAGACTCTCGCCGAAGTGGCCGAGATGCGCGGAACGTCACCGGAAGAAACGGCCATGGATCTCGTGGTCGAGGACGGGAGCCGCGTCCAGGTCGTGTATTTCCTCATGTCCGAGGACAACATCAAGAAACAGATCGCGCTCCCGTGGGTCAGCTTCTGCTCGGACGCGGGCTCGATGGCGCCCGAAGGCGTCTTTCTGCGCTCGAGCACTCACCCGCGCGCCTACGGAAACTTCGCGCGGCTTCTCGGCAAATACGTTCGCGACGAGCAAGTCATTCCACTCGAGGAGGCAGTGCGGAGGCTGACGTCGCTACCGGCCGAGAATCTAAAGATTCGCGAACGCGGGCGTCTCAGGGAGGACTTTTACGCGGACGTCGTCGTTTTCGATCCGGCGACGATCCAGGACCACGCGACCTACGAGGGGCCTCACCAGCTCGCCACCGGGGTCGTTCACGTCTGGGTCAACGGAGAGCACGTGTTGAAAGACGGCGAGCACACCGGTGCGACGCCCGGCCGCGTCGTCCGGGGCCCCGGCTGGTCGGGTTGGTCCGATCGCCCGGAATAGAGCCGGGGGCCCGTCCGATTGCCCATCGCGAGATACAACGGCCTATAAGTTATGGGCGCGCGCACGGAAGGCCCTCTATTCCGAAAAACGATGCAGTTGAGATCGCGCGAACCAGCGCGATCGCGAAAGCCTCCGTCGGGTTCAGCCGGTAAAGAAGCCCTCGAACTTACTCACGAGAATCCCTCGGCCTGCTGCGGCCCGAGCCAGCGCGACTGCAGCATTGCCAGCCTCGAGCTCAATGCACCGGTCTCTGGGCTCTACCGTGCACACACAAATTCACTCGATCGTGAAGGCAAGCTTTGGCCCGTCAAGTAGCACGCGGAACCGGTTCAGAAGGTCACGGCCTACGATGGCGTCGTCGATGGGCATCTCGATGACGGCGAAGTTGTCGACGACGATATGAGCGAGCCGAAGACTGCGTGCACGATAAACGAGCCGATTCTCGGCGCGAGCTACAGCTCCGCCCACGAGGAGTACCGAAATCGGCTGAAGCTCGAGCCGTTCGACCACCATGACCGGGAGGCATGTTGCGTCGGCGCCAGAGTCAATCAAAGCTTCCACGCTTTCCACTGATGAGCCGTCGGAAACATGTAGCTCGACTACCGGCGCAGGGGGAAGGAATTGCACCGAGCCGATTCGGCTTCGGTAAGCTGGCATTACCGCTGAACCGACGGGGAGGGGACGCGCAGATTCGGCGGATGCTTTCCGACGTAACCGAAATAGACGCTGGCGTCGGGATGCTGCTCGAAGAACCGAGCGACGAGCGTGGGGAGATCGGGGTCGGAATCGACGACGTCTCCACGATGAACCGCGACGAAGACGTCCTCGTAGCTCTCCTGTAGCGCGGGGGCCAGCCTCTCGAACGCATTTCGTTCGGTTTCGAAACCCTGCTGGTAACGCATCGACTTCGTGGTCTGGCTCATGCCTTGCGATCCCTCAACGCAAAGACGCCATACCCTAGCTTAGCTGAGAACCTCGCGGCTGCACCACCCTTCGGGGAATGGCCTCGATCTCTTGAGGTACCTGTTTGTACGTCGACCCCCCCGACGTCCTCGCGTATAAGATCGCGACCCTCGGAGACCGGTTGCGTCCGCACGGGCACATCGCGATCGCATGGGTCGCGGGGGCACCCGGCGCGCTCGGGGTCGCCCCCTCGCGTCGCTAGCAACGCTCGGGCTCGTTTCCTGGATCTTGCGCGGGCGGAGGCGCGAGACGGGAATTCGTATCGCGCTCGGTGCGACGGAACGGAGCATCGTCCGCTCTCAACGGCGCAGGGTGCGGTGCCGCGCTCGCCGAAATCGGCATCGGTCTCGCGCTGTCAGCTCCCGCTCCGCGAGTCTCCCTCGAACGCCTCGGGCCAGTCGAATACGACGTGGATGACGTCGGGCGTAACGAGATCCTTCGCCCGCACCATCAAGAAGCGACCGTCGGAGGAGACGTCATAATTCCCTCCCCCCTCCCCGGCGGATAGGCGAAAGCGTCCCTCGAACAGGGCCCGAGGTGTGGTCGGCTCCATCCTGTCTCCCCTTCCGATCGAAACGGCCATCACCTTGTAGCCCAGCCGGTAGAACAGTTCCCGGCCATCACGGGACCATATCGGCCCTGCCCCACCGCCCGACGAGACCAGCGTGGCCTCCGGCTTCTCCTTCAGAACCGACCGAATGTAAACCTCATTGCGACCCGAGACATCGGATGCGTAAGCGATCCACTTGCCGTCGGGCGAGAACGCGGCGTCGCGCTCGTTGGCGGGGCTCGCGAGGAACGGAACAGGACCGTCCGTACCCCCACCCCCGTCGCCGATGGGATAGAGCCATACGTCTTTCTTGACGGCGTCGCGGACCATCGTAAAGGCGAGGAAGCGGCCATCGGGGGACCACGACGAAGGGAGGGACCAGTTCGTGTCGTCCGTGCTCGGTACGAGCACCTCCGGGGTCGCGCTCAGGTCGTGCATCCACGCGAGCGAGAGAAAAAAATCGGGGGCTTGGATCTCGGAGGCCAGGGCGAGGGCCGTGCCATCCGGGCTCCATACCCCGCTTACATCCTCACCCGGATCGGTCGTGAGGCGAGTAAAGGTGGCACGTTCGAGGTCGTAGACCCAAAGGTCGACGTTGGCGCCGGTTCGACTCGTCACCATGACGCGTCGTCCGTCCGGAGAGAGCTGGGGCTGGTAGAGTTGACCGCTCTCGAAGATGCTCTCCACGTTCCCGTCCCGGTCGACCCAGACGAGCTCGTCGTCCCCTAGTGCCGTTCCCCCGGCAACGTAGGCCAGGGTCCCGGAGCCGCCCACCGTGAATTGGGCCGCTCCGTTCTTCGAGGACATGACCCCATCGAGGAGCTTTCGCTCCGCCCCGGTGACCTCAACCCGCGAGGCATCGAAAGAGGCGGCATAGATCGCGCCGTCCCGTGCGAACAGGAGATCCCCCGTCGTCGCGTAACGAGGACTCGTGGCTCCTCTCACGAGGGTTCGGCTTTCGAGGGTCTCGACATCCAACGCGGCGAGCGATGCTTCGTCAGTCGAGCCCTCGCTGGTGTCCGTGTACAGGACGTAGCGGCCACCCGGAAGCGCGCTCGGCCAGGCCGTTGATGACTGGGTCACGTACTCATATTCGCCGACCCGGAGCGAGTCGCCACCGATAGAGGCACGGCTGAGCCCGTCGTTGGGGCTCCACACCGTGAACAAGGTGTCCGTGCCGCTCCACGTGCTGCCCTGGTTCACGAATGGCCCCGAATCGGGATGGACAGCGATCGGCACGCCGCCGTCGAGGGACACCTTCTTTATGGAGTCATTGGTGAGGAAGCCGATCCACCGTCCATCGGGAGAGAAAAAAGGCGACGCCGCTTCTTCGGTCCCGGCGATGACCCGCGCTTCCCGTGCAGCCAGGCCCCGAAGGTAGAGGCGGCGCACCCCCTCGTGCTCACCCACGAAGATCAGGCGGTTCCCATCGGGGGAGAGGGCGAGCACCGGGTGCTCGGTGTCCACCGGAAGGACGACGCCCGGCGGCAACTCGATCTGCACCTGAGCCGGCCGCGGCCTCGCCGGCGGCGTTCGCACGTACGAAACGATTGCACCCACCGCGGCCGCGATGGCGACGGCCCATGGAAGCACTCGCAGCCATCCCGACGCTGCCGTGGATGAGCTCGCCGAAGCCACGGACGGCTCGGTGTACGGGGTTGCCGCGATCTCTTCGAGCTCTAGGCGCGCGTCCCCGATATCACGCAGCCGATATCGGGGATCTTTCTTGGAGCAACGCTCGAGAAGACGCAAAAGCCGCGGGTCCATGCCGGGCGGGAGTGCGTCGGAATCCGGTTCCGTCTTGAGGACGGCGGCGAGAACGTCGGAGATGTCCTCTCCGGGGAAGGCCCTCTTGCCCGAGAGCATCTCGTAGAGCAACGCACCAAAGGCGAAGATGTCCGTCCGCTTGTCGACGCGTTTGCCCTTCGCTTGCTCCGGGCTCATGTAGGGTGCGGTACCGAGAATCACGCCGATCTGCGTGCCTTGCCGCGCCTGCCCGCCGGAGCCTCCACCATCGTCAAGACTTCGGCGGACAGGTTGGCGAAGGCGGGTCGGCGATTGCGACAGCTCGGCGTCCGCACCGCTCGGTGAGTCGTCCTCGAGCGCTTTCGCGAGTCCGTAGTCGAGGACCTTGACCGTGCCGTCCTCCTTGAGCTTGACGTTCGCGGGCTTCAAGTCGCGGTGGACGACTCCGGCTTCGTGACCCGCTTCCAGCGCTTCGGCGATCTGCTTTGCGATGGCGATGGCTTCTTCGACGGGGATAGGACCTCGAGCAATCCTCTCGGCGAGCGTGGGGCCTTCGACGAGCTCCAGGACGAGCGCTCGGACGCCATCTGATTCTTCGAATCCGTGGATGCTCGCGATGTTCGGATGGTTCAGCGACGCCAGGAGCTTCGCCTCGCGCTCGAACCGCGCGACCCGTTCTTCATCCGCGGCGAGCTCCTCGGGAAGGACTTTGACCGCGACATCGCGGTCGAGCTTGGTGTCATGAGCGCGGTAGACCTCGCCCATCCCCCCTTTACCGATAAGAGAGACAATCTCGTACGGGCCGAGGCGGGCTCCGGCGGCGAGTGACATTCGAGGGAATGTAACGGCAATGAGGGGAGGTTACAAGCGTTCTGACGGCAGTCCCGCCGCTCAACCGGGCGGCTGTAGGAAGGTCGTTACCGCACCATGCGGGCTTCGAGCTCTTCCACCCAGTTGACGACGATGCGGACCTCGCTCGATGCAGTGTCCGGGTCCCGTTTGAGCATCACAAACCTGCCGTCCGGCATGACGTCGTAGGAGCCCGGAGCATGTCGGAAGGCCTCGCCGCGGCGGAACGTGTCTTCGAAGAGCGGCTCGGCCGCAGCGAAATCGCCCGTGCCATCCGCGAGTACCCGGACACGCATCACGTGTGTGTCCGAGCGGTAAAAGAGGCGTCGTCCATCTCGTGACCAGATGGGCTCCGTTCCTCCGCCGGTCGAGATGGGGCGCTTCTCGCCCAACTCGGGAAAGCGCTGGACGTAGACTTCGTCGCGGCCGGACTCATCCGAAACGTACGCGATCGATTTCCCGTCGGGCGAGATGCGCGGCATCAGTTCTCGAAACCGGGAGTGGATGAGCGGTTGTGGGCTGGCTGGCCCATCCAGGTCCAAGCTAAAGATATCGCCGCTGGAATCGAACAGTAACCACTTGCCGTCGCGCGACCAGTCGGCGATGTGATAATGGTTGCCACCGAGGTTCGCAACTGTCTCGGGCGTTGCGCTCCCGTCCGCCGGGACGCGATTGATTCGGTTCCCGTCATGTGACGCCGCCGCGTACATTAGGAAACGACCGTCCGGCGACCACACCGGTGTCTCATCTTCACCCGGTGCAACCGACAGGCGCGTCAGCGTCCCGCGCTCAAAGTCGTGAGCCCACACGTCCTGCTCACCGTAGTCGCCCCGAAACGCGAGGCGCTTGCCATCGGGCGAGACGCGCAGTTGGCCTGAGACCGGCGCCGAATCGACCTCCGTCACACGCCATCGGGCATCGACATCGGGCTCCACGAACACCACGCTTGCCTGCGATGTCTCTGGCGCGGTCGGGACGTAGGCGAGCGTTCCCTTCTTCGACACCGCGAACCGACCGTAGGTTGACGCGAATTGGAAGGCTCCGGTGGGCCTCGTCGCCATGTGATCGATCACGGGAACCGCGTGACCCACGGTTGCGCGTGCATCGAGATCGAAACCAATGGCCATCAGGCTCGTCCCGGAAACGTAGACGAGGTAGCCCCCGTCCAAATACGCGGGGTGCGCGCCACCGACAATGAGTACCTCGACCTCGCCCGAGCGCAAATCGCCGATGGCAATCGCTTCTCCGCGTTCGGATACGTCCTGGAACAAGACGGCGTCACCTCCGGGCAACACTGCCAGGCGCCTGGCCCCTTCGTCATTGGAAAGAGTCAACACCTGGCGAAGCTCTCCCCCGAACGCCTCGACTTCCCAGATGCCTCCGACGGCTCCTATCAGAATCTTTCCGTTCTCGGCCCACACCGCATCCATATGGTCGTCGGGCAAGTCGCTCACCCGAACGGGCGTGCCGCCGTCGACCTCGATCCTGTAGATACCGTCGCCGGGGGCAATGAAGCCCACCCATGCACTATCCGGAGAGAAAAAGGGGAACACGGGTCGAAGCTCCTCGACTCCTCGGACCCGCTTCGTTTCCCACTTATCCAAACGACGCACGTACAGCTCACCGGGAACGGCGATCGATTGAACGAGAGTCCCGCCATCGGGTGAGAGATCCAGCATCGGCAATACCGTGGCGGCATCGATTTGGAAACGCAAGACGCCTCTAGACTCACTCGGCGCTCCCCTCGTCATCCAACCGACCACGCCGGCACCGACCGCCACCGCGAAAGCGGCCAGCGCTCCTGCCAGTCTCGCGGCTACCCGAGAGGGAGCGGCGTCGACACTCGGTGGGTGGATGGCACGCTCGAGCTCGAGGCGCGCATCTCCGATATCGCGGAGCCGGCGCTTCGGTTCCTTTTCGAGGCAAGCCTGGAGGAGTGGTTTGAAATTCTCAGCGGGACGCGGCAGGAGCGACCAGTCTGGCTCGCTCTTGATCACCGCCGCCATGACGTCGGAGACGAGATCGCCTCGAAACGCCTTCTGCCCCGTGAGCATCTCGAAGACGACGCAGCCGAAGGAAAAGATATCGCTCCGTTTGTCGACGGGAAGACCGCGCGCCTGCTCCGGGCTCATGTACGGCGCGGTGCCGAGAATCATCCCCGCCTGGGTCGCGTCCCGCGTCATCGTCGGCGACAGCGAGATATCCGTCGCTTCCGCCGCTCCGCTCTCCACTTTGGCGAGCCCAAAGTCGAGGATCTTCACGTTCCCGTCGGGCGTGATTTGCGCGTTCGCCGGCTTCAGGTCCCGATGCACCACACCGCTCTCGTGCGCCGCTTCGAGCCCGTCGATGAGCTGATGCACGATCCGTGTCGCTTCATCGACGGACAACGGCCCATTGAGAATCTTGCCCGCCAGGCTCTCGCCGGGCACGAGCTCCATCACGAGAAAGTGCACGCGCTCGGACTCTTCGAGACCGTACACGGCGGCGATGTTGGGGTGGTTCAGCGACGCGAGCACGCGCGCTTCGCGCTGGAAGCGTGCCATGCGCTCTTCGTCTTCGGCAAACGGCTCGGGGAGAACTTTGACCGCAACATCGCGCCCGAGCTTGGTATCACGCGCGCGATAGACCTCGCCCATGCCTCCCTTGCCGATGGGAGCGCCGATCTCGTACGGGCCGAGGCGGGTTCCGGCGGCGAGTGACATCGGGAGAATTTAGCCATTGCGAAGGGAACATACAAATCGATGTGACGGAACCCGAACTGACTCCGACCTGCCGGCACAGGTGGGTTGTGGCACAAACGCGGTTCGACGCGAGTGCCCTTTTGGCGCAGGCGGCTGGCTGCGCAAGGTGGAGTGGATGATTGCATCCAGGTGGCACTTCGAGCGCGCGGTCGTTGTTGGCCGTCTCAGGGGCGGCTCACGAGACCGGCGACGATTCGCTCGGTAGCTTCTCGAGCGAGGCTCCGAATTTCATCGTCGGTGCGATCCTGAATCGGATGAGGCAGGAAAACCCTGACGGGATCCGCGCCGAGCGCCTTCGCCTGCGCTTCGGCGCCATCGACGAACGGCTCGGTCGCGACGAAGACAGTGGGGACACCGCGGTCTTCCAGATCTACCGTGTCGTGCACACTGCACGACGTGCAGCTCCCTCAGTCGGCGAGGGCCTCGATGACGGCGTCACAGTGGGTCGCGATCTCTTGGCGTAGATCGACGGGCGCCGGTTTCGCGAACGTGGGCTTCTGGTACCGTGTCACGCTGGCGCCGTGCTCTTTCAGCGCCTGCTCGATCTCGTCGAGAAAGACGTTGCCTTTCGGTTTGCTGATGTCGAGCAGGCCAATAGTGTGCCCCTCGATGGAGTCGATGCGAGCGGCTCGCTGG
This sequence comes from Vicinamibacteria bacterium, assembly GCA_035620555.1. Classification (NCBI taxonomy): domain Bacteria; kingdom Pseudomonadati; phylum Acidobacteriota; class Vicinamibacteria; species Vicinamibacteria bacterium. Next base: position 20,901 of record DASPGQ010000411.1, on the reverse strand, counting down.
CGAAGGCTCGGTCGTCGCTCGCTCGTCGGGTCGAGTAGTGTTCTCGGGTCGGATCGGTTGCTCATGCTCGAATCTCCCTCATGGTTGGCTCGCTACCTCTCGGGCCGCTCGCCCAGCCGCCGATGATGCTCGAGAAGAGACCCGCGCTTCCGCCGCAATAGACGACGAGAAGACCGCCAGGTCGGAACTTGGTGAGGGCTCTGCCACGAAAGGCATCGGGCATGCCCTCGGCCATCCCGTTCGTGCCTCGCGCCACTTCCTCGAACGGGAAGGTGAGAAGCTCGAAGAGTCGTTCCTTGAGCTTCTCTTTGCTCCAGCCCGCTTCACGGAACACCCGCCCATGCTCGGGGCCGATGACGAGCATCGCGTCGTAGCCGAGCATCAGCTTGGGGTGTTGAACGTTCGCGAGCGCTGCGGCGAGGCTTCGAGTCAGGGACTCGGGCTCGCGCGACATCTGGTCGATCACGTTTCGTGGCCCCTCGCCCGCGAAGACCGTCACGGTGTTCGTACCGGGCTCGGCTCCGAAATCGGCCGACAGCGGACCCCAGGGCGAGCCTTCTTCGTCTTCCGCGAAACAAAACCCGACCTTTCCGGGGTTGCCGTAGGTGGCCCGATCCACTTCGCCGGGCCGCCCGCCGCCGACGTTGCGAATCACGAGCTGGAGTGCCCGTCCGATGGTGGCGTTTGCGCGATTGCCCTGCCCGAATACGTTCATCCCCGAGTTCATGCCGATGGCGCGCCGGATGGGACCGTTCACGACGACGACCGGGCCCACGCCCATCGTCGTGGCGAGAACGCCGTGCATGTTGAGTCGGTCCGTGCAAGCGGCCTCCACCGCGGCGAGAACGACGGGGAGGTACTCGGGCTTGCAGCCGGCAAGTACCGCATTGATCGCAACCTTCTCGACGGTGCACTCGACGAGATCCGGTGGGATCACGGCGACGATCTCATCGGGAGCCCGTGTCGTTCCCGCGAGCATCGCGAGGACGCGCGCCTCGGTGGGCGGTACCAGCGGGAGGCCGTCGCTCCAGCCACGCGCGAACATCGCTTCTTGTTCGTCGTCGAGTGCTGCGAGCTCCACGCGCCGAGCGCGAAGACTCGAGCCGCTGAATCGGGCCCGAAGCTCGGGCTCGCGTGAGGGGTCGACGCTGAGTGAACCGCAGCCCGGGCGCATCTCGGGCAGACCCGAGCCAAGCGTTTGGATTCCCGTCAGTGCTTCCCATTCACCGCGATGCCAGCCGATGGCGCGTTCTCGCTCGACGCCTTCCTCTACGCGCAAGAGCGTCGGCACCGTTTCGATTCCGTTCCGCCACGATGCCTCGAGGGACGTATCGTCGCGGCGCTCGACCCCCGGCGGGAACTCCGGGTCGTCCTGGGTGAACACGGTCAGGGTTTCGCGGGAAGCGATTTGATTTAGGACGGGAACGACGAGCTCACACGTCGGACAATCGCGCTTGACGAAAGCAACGAGCCCCGATGGCAGCTTTCCGGTCTCGGTGCCAGACATGACTTGCCTCTGATTGACTGACTAGGCTGACGCCGCCAGATTCTCGCGCAGCACACGCGGATGACGAGCGGCGATACCTAGGAGCGCAAGAGCCGGACCGTCGGGAGAGCGACGACCCTGCTCCCAGTTGGAGAGCGTATGGACACTGATGCCCAGCGCTTCGGCGAGCTCCTTTTGGGTCAAGCCAGCGAAACGGCGGAGCGCGACGGTGGTATCGCGGGCCCGGTAGACCTCACCCGTTCCACCCTTGCCGATGGGAGAGACGATCTCGAACGGTCCGATTCGGACCCTGCGGGTGAATGGCATCAGCGAAATCTAGTCTTTCCAATAGGAACAAGCAATCGTTACGAGTGGCCACTACGGACGATGAGACGGCTCTTTGGCAACAAAGCGCTTCCCTGACCGCCCTCTAATCGGTTCCTGTGCATCGCTAACATCAATATGTTGACATCATGATGTCTTTCTATTAACATCAGAGAGGTGAGAACAACTCTGACTCTAGACGACGATGTGGCAGCGAAGCTCAAGGCCGAAACCAAGCGGACCGGCAAGCCTTTCAGGCAAATCGTCAACGAGTACCTTCGGAGAGGTCTCTTCGCCAAGAAGCGCGGCAGCCCGAAGGGCCCGTTCCGCGTTCATGTGCGCGACATGGGAAGTTTGCGCCCCGGGCTGAGCCTCGACAACATCGGCGATCTTCTGGAGCAAATCGAAGGTCCGTCCCACCGTTGATTCTCGTCGACGCTAGCGTTCTTCTGTATGCGCACAACCCTAGCTCGAAGCACCACGAGGCTTGTCGACAGTGGGTCGAGGCTGCGTTCGATTCACCTTCCCCCGTAGGCTTGCCCTGGCTGACGGTATGGGCCTTTCTTCGCATCAGCACGAATCGAAGAGCTTTCGAAAAGCCGCTTACGATGCAGGAGGCGGTCGCCATAGTGGCGAGCTGGCTCGAAGCGCCTTCCGTTAGGCTGGTGTCGGCCGGCGAGCGTCACTGGGAGGTTCTTGGCGAGTTGCTGGTGGACGCGCAGGTCACCGGTCCGCTGGTCACCGATGCGGTCTTGGCAGCCCTCGCTATCGAGAACGGCGCGAGCATCTGCACGACCGATCGCGACTTCACGCGCTTCCAAGGCCTGCCGATTATCGACCCCACTCGTTGACGCTACGTATCCATCGGGAACGGTCGAACGTAGATCTCGTACCGGCCGGATTCGTCGGATGCGTCTGCAAAGAAGCGGCCGTCGGGCGCGAAGGCGGGGTCTGTTTCGTTGAACTCCGAGTGAACGAGGGGCTTTGCCGCTCCTCCTCCGCAACATCGCCAGACGACCCGAATGGGAAGTCCTATCGAACGAGGAGTAGCGGACTCCGGGCGCGCTCTGGTGCTCTCGGCAATCTTGCCTTCGCGGGAGTAGGCCGTCAAATTGACTCCCGGCCTGGGCGGTCATGTATAATCCGCCAACTTCGGATTCACTGACACCAGACTCTATCTGACGGGCAATGGAACGCTTCGATCCGAACTCGCTGGGGCACCCGAGGGGAACACTCGCCATCCTTCTCGTCTACGCGCTTCTGTTCGCCCTGGGCTGGCTCCTGCTGTACTACGGAGAGTTCCTTCCGAGAGGCTGAGAGCGCCTCGACGTCTTTCGCCACTGGGAAATGAAGGTCGAACTATACGAACGGATTTGGATGTGGACGGCGACCTTCTTGCTGGTGGCGTTCGTCCTGGCCATCGTCGTCTCGGCGACCGTCTCCGCCGTCCATCCGCCGAGCCACATCGAGACCATCGATCCGGCAGTCGTGAGGACCGAGTCTGAGTTCTCCCGTCCCGGAGTGATCGAGGACGAGCACGGGATCACGGTCGTCGTTCTCGCCGAGCTCTATCGTTTCGCTCCGGAAACGATTCGCGTTCCCGCAGGCCGCCCCATCCGTTTTCGGGTGACGAGCCCCGACGTTCTCCACGGGTTTCAGATCGTGGGAACGAACGCGAACGTCGTGGTCGCGCCCGGATACGTCAGCGAGGTCGTCACGACCTTTCCCGAGCCGGGCGAATACCTGATCGTCTGTAACGAGTACTGCGGTCTCTCGCATCACCTCATGCAGGCCAAGCTCGTGGTGGAGAGCACGCCATGATTGAGGGGCGGAGGCTCGTCATGGCGAACTTCTGGGTGGCGGTCGTGGCCTTTGGGCTTGCCGCGATCATGGCCGTAATGCAGGCGCTGGCACGGGCGGACGCCGAGCTCGCTATCCGGTCAACGAAGATCTACTACGTCTCGGTGACGGCCCATGGGGTCCTGATGGCGCTCGTCTTCACGACGTTCTTCATCATGGCGCTCGGATACTTCTCCCTCGGCGCCGCCCTCAAGCGCGTCGACACGACGACCTGGGGCTGGATCTCGTTCCTCGTCTCGCTCGTGGGAACGATTCTCGCCACCCTCGCCATCCTCTCAGGCTCGAGCACCGTGCTGTACACCTTCTATCCTCCTCTCAAGGCCCATCCGCTCTTCTACGTAGGAGCGACGCTTCTCGTCGTCGGGTCCTGGATCTGGTGCTGGGTGATGATCCGGACCTACCTTGTCTGGCGGTCCAAGAACCGGGACGAAGCCGTCCCCCTTGCCGTGCACGGGATGGTCGTGACCGTCGTCATCTGGATCCTCGCCACCGCCGGCCTCGCCGTGGAAGTCGTCGGCATGCTCCTCCCCTGGTCTTTCGGCCTGGTGGACAAGGTCGACCCGATCGTGGCGCGGACCTTCTTCTGGTGGTTCGGCCATCCGCTCACCTATTTCTGGCTCGTCCCCGCTTACGTGGTCTGGTACACGATCATTCCCGAGGCCATCGGCGGCCGTCTCTTCAGCGACCGTCTCACTCGTGTGGTGTTCATCCTGTTCGTTCTGTTCTCGACGCCGGTAGGTTTCCACCACCAGTTCAGCGACCCGGGAATCACTTCTGGCTGGAAGCTGCTTCACACCGTGACGACCTACGCCATCCTGTTTCCGAGCTTCGTCACCGCCTTTTCGGTCATCGCCTCGTTCGAAGTGGCGGGACGGCTGAAGGGGGCGACGGGGCTCTTCGACTGGATCGCCGTCTTGCCGTGGAAGGATCCGTTCTTCGCGAGCGTCGCCCTGGCGATGGTGACCTTTGCCATCGGCGGCTTCGGCGGCGCCATCAACGCCGCCTACGCGATGAACACGATGGTGAAGAACACTTCCTGGATCCAGGGTCATTTTCACCTGACGGTCGGAACGGCCGTCGCCCTCACGTTCATGGGATTCAGCTATTGGATGCTGCCCCGGCTCACCGGCTATCCCGTCCGCCTGCGGGCGCTCGCGCTCGCCCAGCCGTACACCTGGTTCGTCGGGATGATGTTGTTCAGCATCACCTCCCACATCACCGGCATCATGGGGATGCCGCGTCGCGTCTACAGCGCCGCGTTCGGAGGGAGCGAGGTGGCGGCATCCTGGGCGTCCCTCACGGTTGTCTCGGCCATCGGCGGCGTCGTGCTCTTCGTGAGCTCGGCGCTCTGGTTGGTGGTTCTCATCGTCTCGGTGCTCGGAGAAAAGCGCCCGGAGCGGCCGGCGATCGAGTTCGCGAGACCGCTCGTGCCCGTGAGCGGCTCGGCGGGTCTCTGGGATCGGTTCGGGCTCTGGACGGCGGTCGCCGCCGTTCTCATTCTCATCGCCTACGCCTATCCCATCGCCCATTTGCTCGCGCTGCCGCGATTCGCATCGTCCGCCTTTCAACCGTTTTGAGGAGGAAATGTCGGAGCAGGAAAGAAACGACGTCGAGTCGCGTCGATCGACGCTGAAACGCCTCGCCGGCTACCTCATGGGTGGAGGCCTCGTCGCCGCCTACGGAAGTCTGGCAGCGGTGGCGGCCCGCTTTCTCTATCCCGCCCGGCCAGCAGAAACCGGCTTCCTGTTCGTGACCGATCTCGCGAGCCTCGGTGTCGGGGAGTCGCTTGTTTACACGACGCCGAACGGCGCAACCGTCAACGTCACCCGCAAGGGCGCGGGCGTGGGGATCGAGGATTTTCTCGCCCTTTCGAGCGTCTGCCCTCACCTCGGCTGCCAGGTGCATTGGGAGCCCCAGAACGACCGCTACTTCTGTCCTTGCCACAACGGCATCTTCACTCCCGAAGGAGTGGGCATCGGCGGGCCGCCGGGCGAGGCCGGGCAGTCCCTGTCCCAGTTCCCCCTCAAGATCGAGAACGGACTTCTGTTCATCGAAGTCCCGCTCGCCGACGTGGCTCGCGGTCCCGAAGGTCCGGACTCGCTCTCGTCCAGCGGAAAGGCCTGACGTGAACGCCGTCGTGACCTGGCTTCGAGACCGGATTCCGGTGGACCTCGACTCGTTTCGCGAGCTCACCAACGAGCCCGTTCCCCATCATCTGAAGCGCTGGTGGTTCTGTATCGGCGGGACACCCGCCTACCTCTTCGTCGTTCAAGTCGTGACCGGGATTCTCCTCGCCATCTATTACGAGTCGAGCACTCAGACGGCCTATGAATCCGTTCGCTACATCACCGAGGAGGCCGCCTTCGGCTGGTATCTGAGGGGGCTCCACAAATGGGGCGCGACGCTCATGATCGCCGCGGTCATCCTCCATCAGATGCGAGTCTACTTCACGGGAGCCTATCTCAAGCCGCGCGAGCCGAACTGGATGGTGGGGATGGCCCTCCTCATGTCGACGCTCATGCTCGGCTTCACCGGTTACAGCCTCGTCTACGAGCAGCTCTCGTTCTGGGGCGCCACGGTGGCGGCGAACCTCACCGGAAGCGTTCCCGTCGTCGGAAGCGTCCTGAGGGAGCTGCTCCTTGGCGCCGAGACCTACGGGCGGCAGACGCTGCCGCGCTTTTTCATCCTGCACGCCGCCGTCCTCCCCGTTCTCCTCATCCTGCTCCTCGGAGTCCACATCGCCCTCATACGGCTCCAGGGTGTGACCGAGTTCCGTTTCGAATCGGAGAAGGACGTGCCGCAGAAGCCGTTTAACTTCTGGCCCGATCACGCCTACACCGAGATCCTGATCGGCCTCATCCTGATGATTCTCCTCTCCACCCTCGCGACGGCGCTCCCGGTGACGATGGGACCGAAGGCCAATCCACTGGTGACGCCCGAGGTCATCAAGCCCGAGTGGTTCTTCTACGTCGCCTTTCGCTGGCTGAAGCTCTTTTCCGGCACGTTCGCGATTCTCTCCACCGGGTTCATCGTCTTCGTCATGTTCGCCTGGCCTTTCATCGACGCCTGGATACGAAAGAAGACCCGGTTCACTGAAGCGAGCGTATGGATCGGCATCTTCGCCGTCCTGTCCATCATCGGACTAACGGTATGGGAAGCCCTGGTCGAGCATTAACTGTCGGGACCCGTGATCGACCGGCCGCCACGGCTCGCGCAGGGTGTGGATGAGGTTCGTCACCCTGCTCACAGGATTTGAGGAGTTGTCATGACCCTGGATCAGAAACGCATCGTGATCGCCGTGCTCGCGATCTTCTTCCTCCTTTCACTCATCCTCGTGCAGAGCTTGGAGGTCGCGCGCCGGTATGCGGAAGTGGGGCTCGCGCAGGCGAACGTCGCCGTGCCGGCAACCTCCCAAAACTGCGTCGAATGCCACGGTCAGTCCACTCCGGGCATCGTCGCCCACTGGAGGGGCTCCACCCACGCGCGAACGGGAGTCGGTTGCCTCGAATGCCACCAGGCGCGAGACGGTGACGCCGACGGATTCTCCCACTACGGAAGGCTCATCGCCGCCGTCGTCACGCCGCGCGACTGCTCGCGCTGCCACCAGCAAATCGTTGACGAGTTCTCCCGGAGCCATCATGCGGCGGCGGGAAACATACTCGCTTCCCTCGACAACTTCCTCGCCGAGACCGTCGAGGGGTCGAGGGTTCCGTTCGACCCTCACTCTCCGACGCCGGGGTTGGCGGTCACGGAAGTTAATGGGCTCGCGAGCGCCTTTTCAGGATGCCAGCAATGTCACGGCAGCAAGCTCGCCCTTCAATCGACTTCGGGAGGAACGGTGACGGTGGACGATCTCGCGCCCGACGAGAACGGCTTTCCCACCAATGCCGAAGCCGTGGCGAGTATCCTGAAAAACGAGAGCGGCAAACCCCTTTTCTATTCCGCGAGCTGGCCCAACACGGGAATCGGCAGGCTCAATCTCGACGGATCGCGCGGCTCCTGCAGCGCCTGCCACAGCCGGCACGATTTTTCTCCTCGGCGGGCACGTCAGCCCGAGAACTGTGGCAAGTGCCACCTGGGGCCGGATCACCCGCAAAAGGAGATCTACGAGGAATCGAAACACGGCGTCGCCTACCGCGACCTGCGCGAGCAGATGAACCTCGATGCCCAGGAGTGGGTGCTGGGAAAGGATTACTCTCAGGCTCCCACCTGCGCCACCTGTCACATGTCAGGAAATATGAGGAACGACGGACGCATCACCCACGATCCAGGCCAGCGGATCTCCTGGACCAACCGGCCGCCGGTTAGCCTGGTGATGGACACCGACGAGAACCACGCCATCGTAACCGCCACCGATCCCGCGGAGCGGCGAAGGCTCATCACCGACACCGCCGAGGCCAAGCGAAACCGGATGAAGAACGTTTGCTCGCACTGCCACACGCCGGACTACATCAACGCTTTCTACCAGCAATACGACGACTTCGTCGTCCTCTACAACGAGAAATTCGCCAAGCCCGGCCAGAAGATCATGGCGGCCCTCGAGCAGCACGGCCTCCTGACTCCGACCCAGTTCGACGAGAAGATCGAATGGACCTGGTTCTACCTCTGGCATCATGAAGGACGTCGCGCCCGTCACGGGGTCTCGATGATGGCGCCGGACTACACGCATTGGCACGGGATGTACGAAGTGGCGGAGCGCTTCTACATGGAGCTCATCCCCGAGGCCCGGCACCTGGCGGAAGAGGCGAGGGCTGACGGACGCAGCGAGGCCGCTCGCGCCGTGAATCAGGCAATCGACGACATCCTCGCCCGGCCGGAGCACGCCTGGTTCGAGGAAGGCGCCGATGAAGCGGCGCGTCGCATCCGCGAGGCGATGGAAGAGCGGTACGGGCAGACACGCTGACCGACCACGCGCGCAGACCTTTCCCTTTATCTCTTCTGGGGCGCGGGGCGATCAGGGCTGCCTGCTCGTGACGGCGCCGGCGTCGCGGGAGTAGACCACTTTTCCGTCGACGATCGTCGTCACCACTTCGAAGTCCTTCACTTCCTCGACCGGGAGGGCGAAGAGATCCGCCGACAAGATGACGATGTCGGCCGCCATCCCCGGGTCCAACGTGCCCTTTCGCTCTTCCTCGAACGAGGCATAGGCCGATCCCGTCGTCCAGGCGTCGAGGACGTCCTCGAGCGGAAGCCTTTCGCCCGGCACGAATCCTCCCTCCGGCTTTCCCTCGAGCGTCCTTCGAGTGAGGGCGGTGTGAATCCCCGGACGGGGATCGATAGCCACGACCGGCCAGTCGGTCCCGAACGCGAGCCGTCCGCCTTCGTCCTGGATGCTCTTCCACGCCCAGGCCCGCGAGGCGCGCTCTGGCCCGAGGTTCACCGCCCAGACTTCGAGGACGTTCGGGATCGGGTTCGCGTGGAAGGGCTGCATCGAGGCAATGACTCCGAGCTTCGTGAAGCGTGGGATGTCATCGGCGCTCACCGCCTCGATGTGCTCGATGCGGTGCCGGCGGCCGCGCGCAGGCGGGGGATTGACCTCTGCCGCGTGCTCGTAGGCGTCGAGCGCCATGCGGATGCCGCGGTCGCCGATGGCGTGGATGAAGATCTGCCAGCCCTTCTTATCCATCATCTCCACGATGCGGTTCATGTCCTGAACGGAGTAATTGGGATTCCCGGTGGAATCCGCGTTCGCGTAGGGCTCGAGCAGAGCGGCGGTGCGGGACTCGATGACGCCGTCGGCATACATCTTGATCGCGCCCGTTCGAAGGAACGGCGTATCCGGATGCTGTTTCAGCAGCTCTTCGTATCTCGCCGCTTCCTCTTCGGAAAAACCCGGGGGTGCCCCGAGGGCCGCGTACATCCTGACCAGAAGCTCGCCGCGGCGCTCGAGCTCCGCGTAGAGCGCGAACTCGTCGGGGCTCATTCCCGCGTTCTGCACGCTCGTGACCCCGAGGCTCAGGGCATGGCGGACCGCCTTCTTGATGAGCTCGAGCTTCTCCTCGCGCGTCGGCGCGGGGAGGACTTCGCTCATGAGTTCCTGGGCCGACTCCTTGAGGACGCCCGTCGGCTCGCCTTGGGCATCCCGAACGATGAGACCGTTCGGCGGGTCGGGTGTCTCGCTCGTGATGCCGGCGAGGGCGAGAGCCCTGGAATTGATCCAGACGCTGTGGCCGTCGTAACACTCCATGAGCGCCGGCCGGTCGGGGACCGCTTCGTCGAGCTGCTCTTTCGTGGGAAGGCTTCCCGGGAAGGTGCCATAGAGCCAGCCGCGCCCCAGAATCCAGGGCGCATCCGGTCGCGCGGCGGCGAACTCGCGAATGGCCCGCTGCGCTTCCTCGACGGTCTCGGCGTCGAAGAGATCCACCCGATCGAGCGACTCGCCCCCGCTCAGAAAGTGGACGTGGGAGTCGTTGAAGCCGGCGAGGACGGTTCCCCCGTTGGCATCGAGGACCGTCGTCGATTCGGTCCGGTGTTTTTCGATCTCCGCGTCGGCGCCGACGGCGAGGATCTCGCTTGCCCGTACCGCGACCGCTTCGGCCATGGGGGCACCCGCGCCGGGGTACACCTTGCCATGGAGGATGACGAGGTCCGCGGGCTCGGGCCCGGGTCCGGATACGCAGGCGACGACCCCGAGCAAAGCGAGCGCTGTGCTCGCGGGAAGCGACCGAGGAGAGCAAGAGCGGGAACGGAGCTCCTTCACGATGGCACCTCCCTGGTTAGCGGACGATGGAGTCTACCACGCAGGAAAAGAGAAGGCGCTCGACCGCTTCACAAGGACTTCGTCCGCGCCTGCCAGTGTTTTTCCAGGTTTTGGACGAGCTGCTCGCTCAGATGGCAGTAAGCTTGATCGCGGGCGTAGGTCGCCATGTACCGCCGAAAGGTGTCCAGAGGCTCGGTCTCGACGCGAAGGGCCTTGCGGTTTCCCGACGCGCTCACCAGGCCGGAACCGGTTACGGTCGCGACCGACTGCTCGAGAGCGTCGTCGATTCGATCCGCTGGGTGAATCTCGCTGACGATGGCTCGAGCCTCGACCGAATCGACCGAGAACGTGCGTCCGAAAAGGATGGCGTCGCGCGAGAGACCCTCTCCGAGGAAGCGCGGGAGCCTCAAGTTGGCTGCTCCGGGAATAATCCCTTCCTTGCGGGCGGGGAGGTTGAAATAAGAGCCCTCCTGCGCGATGACGCGATCGACGACGAGAAGAAGCTGACAACCGCCGCCTATGGCGAAGCCTTCCATCACCGCAACCCAGGGTTTTTCGAGCGTCGCCTCGGGCTCGTCTCGTGGATGGTCCTCGAGCTCCAACCCCCGGTACAGCTTGTTGACGGGACCGAGGTCGCGAAGGAGGTAGAAGAGGTAAGAAATCTTGCCATGGTAGAGCTTGGTGAGATTGAGGCCCGAGGAGAAGATACGCTGGCCCTGGTACTTGGGGTGCTCGACTCGGCCTCCGCGCAAGACTCCGATTCGCAGCTCGGGATGGAGGAGCACCAGGTCGATTGCGGTTTCGAGATCCTTCTGGGTCTCGTCGTCTTCGGCGTTGAGAAAACGAGGCTTCTGAAACTCGACATAGCCGACGTGAGCTCGCGCCTCGACTCTGACGGTCCCGAGCTCGAGAACGCCCTCGTCTCGAAACCGCTGCAGGCACTCCCGAGCTTCCCCGGTGGGCTCGAGCATGCTGGACACGAGGTGGGCCCCGATCTCGGGGTCGGACAGCATCTGGGAGACGAAGAGCCCCTGCTGGATCTCGCGGCCGTCTTTGTCTTTTTGCATTCGCTCGGATTCACGAGCGAGGTCCTCCCGAGTTGGCACGAGCCCCGGCCACCGCTCGGCGGCTCGAAAAACGAGGTCGTCCAGGCGTACGCGCTTGGACATCCCGTCGGTGAGACGGTCGTAGATATTCCTGCGATTCGTGCGACAGAAACGCCAGCAGACATCCGCCATCGCTTCGATGACGAAGTTGCTAGCGCGCTTCTCGGTCTCGCTTCTCGCCGATCTCGGAGGAAAGCGATCGAGGATTTCCCAACCCAGGGCAAACACGGTATGGACGTCTTCCTGGCTGGCGTGCAAGAAGCGCGTCGCGAGATCGGCATCCACGCCCGCCGCCGTAAGCTCGGTCACGGGGCCTCCCGTGAGTTGTAGTGGAGATGCACGATCTTCCACTGGCCTTCGCGTTTGAACCAGATGTCGGTCTCCCAGGCACGCTCGCTCGTCCGGGTGCCATCGGCGCCTCGGGTGACGACCTCGACGACGTAAGTCGCGATTGCGGTATCGTTCGACGGACCGACTTGAACCCGGAGATCGGAGACCTGGTTCTTCTCGACGCCGCCTCCGTTTTCGATGAGCTGGTACCAGCTCTTCTTGTACTCCGGAAGGCTCACGCGTCCACTCTCGAACCAGAGGGTGAGATCGTCCGCGTAATGAGAGAAATACTCTTCCAGCTCGTTGCGTTCGTAGGCTCGGTTGAAAACGATGACTTTGTCCTCGATCTCCTTCTCGACGTTTGCCGCCTGCGTCGCCGGTAGCAGGGCCCAGAGTAATAAAGACGGGGCGCCCATGAAACCTCCTTGTCGAAATCCGTATTGTACCGGAAGCGCCTCTCGACACACGGAGTCTTTGATTCCATCCCGCCCCTCGCATATGGTTACGTCCAGGAGTTCTCACATGCGTCTTGCGTCTCTTGTTGTTTCGCTCGGTCTCGCCTCGTCGCTTCCGGCTCAGTCGCATCGTCCCTTCACGGTCGAAGATGCCCTGGCGCTCGGCGACGTATCGGAGCCGAGGGTTTCTCCCGATGGCGAGTGGGTCGTCTACACGGTCACGAGGCTCGACCTCGTCGAAGACTCGAGCCGCTCGAACATCTACAAAGTTTCGTTCGACGGGGGAGACGTCATCCCGCTCACTTCGAGCCAGAAATCCAATACGAACTCCCATTTCAGCCCCGATGGCCGTTATCTCGCCTTCCTCTCCGACCGCGAGGGGGACGAAAGCCAGATCTTCGTCCTCGATCTGCACGGCGGGGAGCCGCGCAGAGTGAGCTCGCTACCGAGCGGCGTTTCCGATTTCGAATGGTCTCCCGACGGCGCCCGGATGGTCCTCGTTTCTCGAGATCCGGATCCCAACAAGCCCGCCGAGGGCGAGGAAGAAAAGAAGACCGAGCCTCCCCTGGTCATCAACCGGCTCCAGTTCAAGCGCGACGGCCAGGGGTATCTCGAGGAGCGCCGGAACCATTTGTACGTTCTCGAAATCGCAAAGGGCGAGACGCGGCAACTCACCCATGGACCTTACGACGACTCCGAGCCCGTGTGGTCTCCCGATGGGACCGAGATCGCCTTCGTCAGCAACCGCACGGAGAATCCCGATGCGAACGACAATACCGACCTGTTTCTCGTGCCCGCGTCCGGCGGCGATCCGCGCCAGCTCACCACGAATCCGGGTGCCGACCGGTCGCCGGCTTTCAGTCCCGACGGACGCTTCATCGCTCACGTGTCGGTGACGGAGCCCGAGCTCATCTGGTACGCCATCGATCAGCTCGCCGTCGTCCCCGCGGACGGTGGACGGGCACGAGTCCTGACGGCAACGCTCGATCGGAACGTGCGCCGGCCGCGCTTCAGCGCCGACGGGGCTCACATCGTGTTCCTGCTCGAGGACAGCGGAAACCAGCATCTGGCGCGCATCGATCTCGAGGGCAATCGGATCGAGCGTCTGGTCGATGGGCCAGTCGAGCTTTCCGATTTTCACGTCAGCCCCTCCGGAGAGCTTGCTTTTCTGCAGTCCGAGCCCCACTTACCCCCCGAAGTCTTTGCGTGGTCGAATGGCGGATCGCGGCGGCTGTCGCACGTGAACGATGTTCTCCTTTCGGACGTCCGTCTGGGCGAGGTCGAGAACGTCCATTTCGAGAGCCGGGACGGCACGCCCGTGGAGGGGTTCATTACCAAACCGCCCGACTTCGAGCGAGGAAAACCTTATCCGACACTGCTCTGGATCCACGGCGGACCCGTGTCTCAGTACGCGACGGGGTTCGAGGCCATGTGGCAGGTTTTCGCCGGAGCCGGCTACGTCGTGGTGGCGGCGAACCCGCGCGGATCCTCGGGCTACGGAAAGGATTTCAGCCGTGCGATCTGGGCCGATTGGGGCAACAAGGACTTCGAAGACGTCATGGCTGCCGTGGATCACGCCATCGAGCTCGGCTACGCCGACCCGCAGCGACTCGGCGTCGGCGGATGGAGCTACGGGGGCATATTGACCAATTACGTCATCACGAAGACCGATCGGTTTCAGGCCGCGACCTCGGGGGCGAGCGAAACGAACTACCTCGCCTGCTACGGCAACGACCACTACCAGCACGAATGGGAAAAGGAGCTGGGCCTGCCCTGGGAGAACGTCGAGCGGTATATCGACCTATCACCCTTCACTCACGTCGCCAACATCGTGACTCCGACGCTCATTCTTTGCGGCGAGCACGACTGGAACGTCCCGCTGAGCCAATCGGAACAGCTCTATCAGGCCCTGAAGAGGCGAGGCGTCGAGACGACGCTCGTGATCTATCCGGGCCAAAGCCACAGCATTCGCAAGCCCTCGTACCAGAAGGACCGGTACGAGCGCTACCTGGCATGGTTCGGGCGCTTTCTGGGAGAAGGGCCGACGGACGCGCGCCCCACTCATCCTTAGAGAGGCACTGATCATGACTCGCTCTATTCTCTCCTTATTACAAGCAACAGCCATCATCATCTACGCCCCCGTCGCCCTCGAGGCGCAGGAGCTCGAGGCGGCCCCGCCGGTCACCCGTTTGTTCGCCCAGGACCCGTACACCGAGTACGCGCTCCTGGACGATCCGGCGACGGCGTCGTTTCGCATCCTCTACCGGCCGATCGAGCGCACGCCGGGTGCCACGGTGCTCATCAATGGCACCCGCCACGGGAGTGAGGGAGGCGACATCGAGGTCTGGGATCCGCGCACGGGAAAGCCCATCGAGTTCGAGTACATTGGGGGCGAGGAAGCGATCGCGCGCAAGGTTCCTGGACGTTTCACTCCAGAAGATCACTACATCGTCGCCAGGCTGCCTCGGCCGGTTCCCGAGGGCGGCGAGGGCCGGGTCGTCATCGTGAAGACCTACAAGGACGCGCGAACCTATTATGCCGACGGACCCGACTCGATCGTCTGGGTCAGGAGGCTCAGTCCCATGCGATTCGGTGTCGTCTTGCCGAAGGGCTACTCGCTCGACTCCGTCGACATCGCGTCCCAGCTCACGACCCTGAAGGACGGCCGGCTCAAGCTCTCGCTCACGAACCCGAGCGGCGGACTCTCGCCCATCACGATCCGGGCGACGAAGACTGGCACGCCGTTCAAGGAAACACCCGTCGCCGACAACGTCTACGACGATGGCACGACGCTCTTCGACCTGGGCGATCCCAAGAGTCATCGCTTCCGTGTCGAGCACGTCTCGAGCGACGGTCGTCGGGGCGACCACGCCACGATCGACGTCGCCGGATACCTGCCTCTCACCGACATCGTGGTCGTCGATCTCGACACGGCGAGACTACTCGAAACGACGGAGCAGGGAGGTGCGACGGTGGCGAAGCTAGACGTCCCTATCGTCGACGACCGGCAGAGCGCCCGCTTGAAGGTCACCGGCAACGTTCAGGAAGAAGCCTACCGTATGGAGAGCGGTAACCTGGTCTTCGAGACCACCCTGCGTGGTCTCCGGAACACGGTGTTGCTTCCCGAAGGCTGGGAAGTATCGTACGTCTCTCAGCCGGGAACCATCGGACGGCACGGGGCCCGGGCGTTCGTGGCGTTCATCAACATTCATGCCGAGGACGCAATGGACCTTCAGATTCGCGCTCGGTCGAGAGTGGGAGATTGACGATGGCATCATCGCGACGGGAATTCATTCGCGACATGGGGGTCGGCCTGAGCACGGCGAGCATCGCGGCCGCCGGGCTGGCCCGCGCACAGAGCCGTACGGCTTCCGACTCGGAGAAGCTTCTCGTGCCGGACTCCGATCATCCGACGCCCGCCCCTCTCGGCGTGGATCGGCTGCCTCTCGAGTGGCACCAGGGTCGTACGCGGATTCTAAAGGAGCGTGCGGCTGAGCGCGGCGTCGACGCCGTCCTGCTCAGCAGCGATCAAAACATGGTCTACTTCACCGGCTGCTTCCGTCAAAGCGGGGAGCGCTCGACCTGGGTGCTGTTCCCGGTGGAAGAGACCGACACCGTCTACTGGTACTCTCCCGGGATCGATCGCGATCTCGTGACGACGTGGTGGGCCACCGAGAACGAGTACTACTTCTGCTATCCGCACGCCGAAGGAGGCTTCCCGAATCGCGGTGAGCTGAAGCGCGGCAACCGGGTCGATCTGTTCGATTGGCTTCTTCAGGGCCTGGCAAACCGAGGCCTGGGAGAAAAGACTCTCGGAGTCGACTTCGAGCCCAGCGAGTCTCAGAAACGAGCCTTCGCGTCGGTCCTCCCGAAGGCAAAGCTCGTCGGCATCGGCGACATCTGCCTCGACATGCAGATCGTCAAGACGCCTCAGGAGATCGCGCTCACCCAGCGCGCCTACCGCTATTTCGACAAGGTGCACGCGTTCGCGCGCGACTACATTCTCGAGCACGGCACGAACGCGACCGACTTCGAGGTCGGCCAGGCGCTGCAAGCCTACGGCATCGGGCTTCTGATGAACGACGTCAAATACGATGGCCGCCCTCATAGCGCGGTCGGCATCGAGGTGACCTCGCACTACGTGAGGACCGGAGTCGCGACCGCTTACCCACATCCCAACCAGTTCTTCTACACCAAGATCGAGAAAGGGGCTCCGGTCTACGTCAACACCGACATCAAGCTCGGCGGTATGGGAGGCGAAGGCTACCGAAACTACGTGATCGCTCCCTTCGACAGCGCGCTGGAGAAGATGTGGCAGGTGGTGACCGATTCGGCGCTGCTCCTGCGAGAGGAAGTTCGTCCCGGAAGGGCTTGCTCCGAGGTCGCCTACAAGGTGCACGAGTTTCAGATCAAGAACGGCATGCAGAGCCACATCTATCATCGGCCCTGCCACGGACAGGGGCAGTTCTATTCCGGACACCAGCCGCCCTTCATCGCTCTCGGCGACGACACCCCGATCCAGGCGGGCATGATGTTCAGCGTCGAGCCCGGCCTCTACGATGCCGAGCGCGGCATCGGGGTCAACCCGAGCGACATCCTCCTCGTTCTCGAGGACAAGAGCGTCTTCATGAGCAGCGTGCCGTTCACGCGGGAGTGGGCGTTTCTCACGCTCTGAGGACGCGGTTGGATTTCGTCGCCGTTCTCGAGAGGCTCAGCGGGTTTTTCGAAGATCGGAAGCTTCCGTACGCGGTCATCGGAGGGGTCGGCTTGGCCGGCTACGGAATGGTGCGTGCGACGGTGGATCTGGACTTCGTCGTCGACGCGACATCGCAGGAGGAGGTCATAGAGTTCCTCGAATCTCTCGGCTATGAAACGCTGCACCAGTCGTCGGGCTACTCGAATCACCAGCATCCTCGACCCGAGCTTGGCGGAGTGGATCTCGTCTACGTTCGAGGCGAGACGAGCCGGCGAGTATTCGATGCGGTACGGCGTGTCGAGGGACCGGGACGGCGGTTGGTTCCGGTGCCCAGTCCGGAGCATCTCATTGTCATGAAAGTGGTCGCCATGAAAAACGACCCCTCGCGAACCTACCAGGACCTGGCGGACATCCGCTTTCTTCTGAGCGTACCCGATATCGACCGGAACGAGGTTCGGAGGCAGTTCGAGAAACACGGCCTTCTGGAGCGCTACCTTGAGCTCGAAACGTCCTGAGTCATTGGATCTCGACAGAGACTTGCCGACGACGCCCGAGGATGTGGCGGCGCTGAGACGCATCCGTGAAAGCCGCCGGATGAGCTTCGCGGACGCCCTGCACTGGCTCTCCCGACACGACGTGCCCTCGGGCTCGGAAAGGAAGCGCAGAACGCACGAGGGACACAAGCCTTTCGAGCTCTGAGCGGGAAATCTACTTCGGATCGGGGCTAACCTCCGAGGTCCAGCGCGACGACGTTCTTGCGGTCCCGCACGTAGAGCGTCGTACCGACGAGCGTCGGCGGCGTCCAGGCGTTTTCCGTCAGGACTTCCGCTCGTGCGTGGACGTTCAAGCCATCGGGGCCGGCCGTAGCGATGGCAATGTCGCCGCTCTCGTCGACGATGACGAGCTTCGAATCGACATAAACCATCTGCGAGCGGCCGAAGGTACGCTCGCGCCAGACCTCTTCGCCCGTCTCGACGTCGATGGCGATGAAGAACGCCGGTCCGAAATCTCCGCTCGTACCGAGGACCAGGTTGCCGATACGAATGGCGTTTCCGAAGTGGAGCCGCAGCCGGTTGCTCGACCAGAGCTCTTGCGCCGTCGTCTTGCCGTTCGCGCGCGTGAGGCGAACGGCCCGGCTTCCGCCGTCGTAGGCGGCGGATGTGAAGAGAAGATTCCCCGCTCCCCAGACGGGTGTGCTGATGTTCAGGCCGTAGTTGGTCGGGTGTGGATAGCTCCAGAGCTTCTCGCCATTTCCGGGATTCAGCCCGACGACGTCCTCGGGGCCGAAAACCACGAGCTGCTCCTGGCCGTCGACGTCGATCAGAATGGGCGAGGCGGGGGCAAGCCGAAAATCCTGGTTCTTCCAGACCACCGCGCCGCTTTCCGGATCGAAAGCGACCACGCCCTGTCCTCGGCCGCCTATGGGCAGGATGAGCGTCCCCTCGTAGAGTATCGGGCTCGGCGCGTAGCCTCGGTAGCCCCTCATCTGGAACTTCTCGTCGAGATCGTGAGACCACACGATCTGGCCGCTGCGGCGATCGAGCGCATGGAACTTGCCCGTGGTTCCGACCGCATAGACCTTGTCTCCGAGCAGGAGCGGCGTCGCATACGGGCCGGCGCCTCCTTGCCGAAGCCAGGTGCCATAGTCCATGTGCTCGAGAAGAGGCGCCTGGTAGCGGTGCTCCCACAGTGTCTTTCCGGTGGACGCGTCGAGCGACACCACGATCTCGTCGTCGGCCACGCGGTACATGGTGTAGAGGGCGTCGCCGTCGGCGACGATGCTGGAATAGCCTTCGCCCAGCGGGCGCCTCCAGAGCTCCTTCGGGCCATCGGCCGGCCAGCTCGTCGCGATCCCGGGCGAGCTCACGTGGAAGTTGCGCTCGGGCCCTCCCCACTGGTGCCAAGGGGCACGGTCGGAATCGTTTCCGTATACGAGCGTTCCGATCCACAAGAGGGGCGCGAGTCCCAGAGAGTACACCTTCTTCATGCGTCGTCCTCCGTTCGCCCTCACCCTACAACGCCAGGGCGGGCCGCGCCAGAAAGTGGGCCATGGTCGCGGCATGTTGTTCCGGCAAGACCACGAGACGGACACTGCCGAAGCGAACACCAGGCAGCTCCTGGGCAATTTCAGTGAGGCGATGAGGAGAATAGGACGTGGCTTGGAATTCTAAAACGGAGCTATCAAAGTAGCCTGTCGGGGAATGGGATCATCTCGGAGCCGAGAAGCACGCGATCCTGCGTCACCAAGGGGATATTCTCTATGACGCTCGTCGCGGCAATGAGCTCGTCGGCGGGATCGCTCTTGATATCCAGCCGGCAGCTTTGACGGCAAATTTCCAACGTCAACGGCCAGGTGTGTATGCGCCTCAAGGCTCGCTCCACCTTGGGTGCCTCGAGATCGAGCTCGATGCGCCCGAGCTGCGCGAGCTTGGACAGCTCCCAGAGAACGATGGCGGAGATACTCCAAGTATTCTGGGAAAGAAGCTTCCGCTCTTTCTCTTCGAGATCTCCGGCAAGGGCGTGGATGAGTACATGGGTATCAAGATTCAGCATTCCACGTCACACCTGTCGAGAGAATGTCCCCTTTGACTCTGATTTCGTTCTTCAAACTACCGATGAGGTCGGCGGAATCGGCCGCGATGGGAATCAGCTTCGCGACGGGTTTGCCGTGTTTCGTCACGATGATGCCTTCCGGCCCCACGTCGTCCAGGATTGCAAGACACTTCTCTTTGAATTTAGCGGCTGAGATGGTTTTTGCTCTCATGGCCAAATTGTAGCGCCGGTCAATTTATATGGCTAGTCTCAATTTGCGACCCTATTGGGGGTCGGCTTCCCGGATTAGCGATTGGTCGCTCGAAGGATGCCCAGCTTGGCGGCGATTGCACAGGCTTGATGTATCTTTCGGTATGCGTTGGCGGACGATCGCAAGAGCTTGGCCGCTCGTCGCGGCCTCCTGTTCCCCGCAGCCGCTCGAGGAACCGCCGCCCGCGACGGTGACGGTATTCGAAGGCGCCCGACTCATCGTGGGCGACGGAAGCCCACCCGTAGAAGACGCGATTTTCGTAGTGGAAGGCGATCGCTTCACGCTCGTTGGTCGACGCGAAGAGGTCCAGGCGCCTCGGGACGCCGCTCACGTCGATCTCTCGGGAAAGACGGTGATGCCCGCGCTCATCGATGCGCACTCCCATATCGGGTATATGAAGGACCTCACGAGCGGACCGGAGAACTACACTCGCGAGCACATCCTCGACCACATGTATCGCTTCGCCTACCACGGTGTGGCCGCGAGTCAGTCGATGGGATCCGACTTCGGCGTGATGCCGTTTCAGCTGCGAGACGAGATCCTGGCGGGAAAATATCCCGATGCGGCGCGGTTTCTCACCGCCGGACGCGGGCTCGCGCCTCCCGACGAGATCGTGCCCACGAACATGCGGCATGCCGCCTACGTCGTCACGACCGAAGAAGGCGCGCGCGCCAACGTCCGGGAGCTCAAACACTGGAACGTGAGACTCATCAAGACCTGGGTGGACGATCGCGGCGGCAACGTCGAGAAGCTGGCCCCGAATCTCTATCAGGCCATCATCGACGAGGCGCACAAGAACGACATGCGCTTGCTCGTGCACGCCACCGGGCTCGAGGACGCCAAGGCCCTTCTGCGCGCCGGGGCCGACGTCTTCGGGCACATGGTGACGGACGTCGACGACGAGCTCATCGCCCTCTTCCGGGAGCGCCCGCAAACCGGCATTCTGCTCGCGCAGGTGGGGCGCCGCATGATCCACTCTCCCTACCTCGACCCGCCCGATCCGTTTCTGCTCGAAACGGTGACTCCGGCACAGATCGCGCGGCTTCGCGACCGGGTCGCGAGCCTGACACCGGAAGAGCTCGAGCGGGCGCGGGAACAGTGGGATCGTACGGTGGAGAACATCATGAAGCTTCATGTTGCC
>DASPGQ010000410.1 GCA_035620555.1 Vicinamibacteria bacterium | reverse complement strand
CATCCACGAAGAGAGCCATCGCCTCTTCCCACGGAATCTCCCGCCCGTCTCTTACGAAGGGCACCTTCCAGAGCTCGCGCTTCCGGTAGCCTCCGGCATCGACGAACTTCTGGTACTCCTCGTTCGTGACCTCGTGGCGGTCGATGAGGAAGTCGTCGAACGGCACGATCGGAGCCTCTCCGTAAGGGTACGAGAGATCGGTTTCTCCGCCTGGAACGAACACCATCTCGGGAGGGACGCTAGTCTCGGGAGGAAGCCTCACCGTCCACTGGATATTCCGCGCGTCGACGAAGACCGTCGGGGCGAATCCCGGTCTCGCGATTCGGAATAGGTACTCATTCTTGGGCACACGAGCGCGGAGAGGGGTCGTCCCTATGTTCTCCCACGGATGCGCATCGTCCCGGTAGGGACGGATCGAGACGTCCGCGCCAGGCGGGTCGGTCTCAATCATGGCTTCTTCGGTTGTCTGCGTCCAGAGCTTTTCGAGCGTCGGATCGTCCGGAAGAACGGCGAGCGCCTTTCGCACCAAGGACGCCGCTTCTGAAAACTCGAACTCCTCGACGAGACGATTGATCTCGGGCATCGCCGTCTCCCGTACCCATCTCTCCCGAGAGGCGCGGTGCCACAGCCAGCCGGCCGCGGCCGCCAGGATCACGACCGCAGCCGCAACGCCCCTGAGTGGGAGCGCCGTTCGTCGCTTCTCTCCAAGACGTTCTAGGCCCGCCCGCAACTCCGAAGCAGTCTGATAACGAACGGTCCGCTCCTTCTCGAGGCACTTGAGAACGATCTCCTGAAGCTTCGCCGGAACGCCGGTCGCCGGTGCCGGTTTCTGACTCAACAGGGCATTGAAGATCTCCGCCGCCGTCTTCCCGAGAAATGGAAGCCGCCCGGTCGACATCTCGTAGAGCATCACGCCGAGAGAGAAGAGGTCGCTCCGGGCGTCCACGTCCAGTCCCCTCGCCTGCTCCGGTGACATGTAGGCCACGGTGCCGAGAGTCATCCCCGGGCTCGTCAGGTTCCTCTCTTGCGCCGCCGTCTCCACTTCCGAGCCGAGAAGCTGCCTCTCCGCCCCCGCCAGCTTCGCGAGACCGAAGTCCAGAATCTTCGCGTCGCCCCGCTCGGTCAGAAACACGTTCGCCGGCTTCAGGTCCCGGTGCACGATCCCCGCTCCGTGGGCCGCTTCGAGCCCGTCCGCAATCTGTACGCCCAGCTTCACCACCTGCTCGATCGGCATCGGTCCCCGCGCGAGCGTCTCTTTCAGGCTCTCCCCTTTCATCCGCTCCATCGCGATGAAGGGCTTTCCTTCGTGCTCGCCCAGGTCGTACACGACGCAGATATGGGGATGGTTGAGCGCCGATGCGGCGCGGGCCTCCCGTTTGAAGCGCTCGAGAGCGTCCGGAGTGTCCCGGGCGTCGGGTAGGAACTTCAGCGCTACGTTGCGGCCGAGGTTCCTGTCCTCGGCTTCGTAGACGACCCCCATACCTCCACCGCCGAGTTTTCCAATGATCCGGTAGTGGGAAACGGTCTCGTCGATCATCACGCCTTCTACGGTCGTGGGCAACGAACGCGCAATCCTAACTCATTCATTCTGGGGAAATCGACTGAGTGATTGTTGCGAAACCCGACTTCAAGTATTACTCGAGAGCGCACACGTGTTCGTCGAGCTCGAGGATCCCTGGTCGATGAAGTAAAGACAACAGGCCCTGTCGCGAAAGTCCCCGGGGAAACGATGCGCCATTTTCCCTGATGGCGAATCCGACAAGGTACCAGCGAAGGCTAGCTACGCTAGATCCCCACGAACTTCGGTTTCCGCCCCTCGCGGAAAGCGGCGATCCCTTCCTTCGCGTCGCGGCTCGCGAAAATGCGCTCGGGCTCTCGCCTCCAAAGCGCCGCGTTCTCTACCGGTCCACGAGGGGTCACTTCCCGCGCGTAACGCTTGAGCATCCCGAGCACCAGCGGCGCGTTCGCCGCAATCCTCTCGGCGTAATCCATGGCCGCTTCCATCAGGCGCTCCCGGGCGACGACCTTGTTGACGAGTCCAACCTCGTAGGCCCGCTGCGCGGAGATGGACTCGCCCGTCAGCATGAGCTCCATGGCGATCTTGTGGGGAACACGCGCCACGAGTGAGCTCGCGCCTCCGATGGCGAGGCCGACCCGAGCCTCGGGGAACGCGAACTGCGTATCGTCGGCCGCCACGCAGATATCGGCGAACTGCACCAGACCCATGCCTCCCCCGAGACAATGTCCGAAGACCGCGGCGATGACCGGCTTGTCCACCTCGACGATGTGACCCGGGATCGCCCGCCAGACCTCGAGCGTCGGATCGTTCAGATCGGCACCTACGCAGAATGCCCGCTCGCCAGCAGCGGTGAGAATGGCCACCCGGTCGTCGCTGTTGGTGAATCGGCGCCAGGTCGCTTCCAGAGCCCCCCACATGTCGCCGTTCATCGCGTTGAGCTTCTCCGGGCGGTTCAGGGTGATGATCGCGATCCCCTGCTTCGACTCGTAGAGGACGACGTTAGTGCTCAAGAGTAAACCTCCCACTCGCCAGGAACGGCATGATAGTTGTGGCCGATCGAGGAGGCAACCGCAGCCACGCGGCCTCGGGCCCGAGACCGTGTGCTATCCTCGCTCACACCCGTGAAACAGCCTACGATTCGCCCCAGCTCCGTCATGAACACGCCGGGAGCCAACCTCGACGGGTCGGACGAGGGACGCTTCCTGCACGGACCTCAGAGACGGCGCTCCGAGCTCGTTCGCACCTTGCGCATCGCGTGGGAGTTTATCCGCGGCTTCCGGACGCTTCACTTCGTCGGCCCCTGCGTTACCGTCTTCGGCTCGGCGCGATTCCAGGAGGACCATCGCTATTACGCACTGGCGCGTGAGGTCGGAAGCCGGCTGGCCCGCGCTGGCTTCACGGTGATGACCGGTGGCGGCCCCGGGATCATGGAAGCTGCCAACCGGGGGGCCAAAGAAGCGGGAGGACGGACCGTGGGCTGCAGCATCAATCTGCCTAAGGAAATGGGAGCGAACCCCTACCTCGACGTTCACGTCGACTTCCATTACTTCTTCGTCCGCAAAGTAATGCTGGTGAAATACTCGTACGCCTACGTCGTCCTGCCGGGCGGCTTCGGCACGATGGACGAGATCTTCGAAGCGGCCACTCTCATCCAGACGGGCAAGATGCAGGACTTCCCCATCGTCGTCATGGGCACGGATTACTGGTCTCCCCTTCTCGGTTTCTTGACACAGAAGATGGTCGAAGAAGGCACCGTCGACGGTGGGGACGTCGAACGACTCGTGGTGACCGACTCGCCGGAGGAAGCCGTCAGCCACGTCCTACGTTCCGCGACCACGAAGTTCGGTCTCGTGTGGGCGCCGCGGCCAAGCTGGATCCTGCGCGAGCAGGCCAAAAAAGAAAAGCCGGCGCCACGGAGCGTCTAACCCCGACCCCTGGCGCTGCGGCTGGCAACTCGTGCTATACTCGGTCATCGATATACCTGTGACCGATATATGACCAATCCGAGAGACATCATGACGCCCGCCGTTCTGCACGTATTGCTGTCGCTCGCCGACGGCGAAAGGCACGGCTATGGCATCAAGCTGGATGTCGAGGAGCGCACCGACGGAGCCATTCGTCTGGGTCCTGGTACTCTCTACGAAGCCATTCACCGCCTGGAGAAATCGGGTTGGATCGAGGAGACCAACCACGACGAGCGGCGCAAGTTCTACCGCCTCACCCGAGCCGGGCGACGCCACCTGGAAAAAGAGCTCAACCGGCTCAACGAGATCATCCGGTTCGCGCGCTCGAAGGCACTCCTGCGATGAAGCTCCTCGAGCTTCTGCTGAAGCTCTACCCCCAAGCCTTCCGCGACCGCTTCCGCATGGAGATTCTCGCGTTTATCGAGTCCGACCGCACCCTCGTCCGTGGGCGCGCGCGGCGCAGCCTCTGGTGGGTTCGGACGATGTTCGACCTCGTCCTGGGGGCGTCGAGACTTCGAATTTGGGAACGGCGTTTCGCCCCGAAGCCTCCACGACGGGTTCAGGCAATGGGTGTTGCTCGCGACGTCGTCCTCGGCCTCCGTTCTCTGGGGGCGACGCCCCTCGTAAGCGCGGTGATCGTCGCAACGCTTGCAATCGGGATCGGTATGAGCGCCGCGATTTTCAGCGTCGTCGAGACCGTTCTGCTCGATCCCCTCGATTACCGCGAGCCCGAACGGCTCGCTTTCATCAAAGCCCGCTGGGTCGCGGACGGTGTCGAGGACGCGAACCACTCGGGGATGGACTTCGAGCGTATTCGGGAAAGCGCCGAGACCTTCGAGGACGTCGCCGCCGTTTTCCACATCCGTCAAAACCTGACGGGGACAGAGATCCCGCTCCAGGTGGAGGTCGGCTGGACGTCTTCCAACCTCTTCGAGATTCTGGGAGTCTCGTTCCTTTTCGGCTCGGGCTTCACGAGCGACGCTCCGCCGGGAACTCTCGTATTGAGCCATCACCTTTGGCTCGACGCGTTCGGCGGCGAGGAGGACATCATCGGCCGAGTCGTTCGGCTGGACGATCACCCCTACACGATTTCCGGCGTGCTGCCTCGCGGCTTCACCCTCCATGTCCCCCGGTTTCCCACTCACGTCGACGTATGGAAGGTGCCGGACGACTGGTGGCAGAACGGTGACCTGTGGAGCGGCGACGACATCGACGTCGCGCTCTTCGATCTCGTGGGTCGTCTCGCGGAAGGTCGTACATTCGACGAAGCCCAGGCAGAGATGGACTCGCTCGCCTCTCGGTTCCGCGAGCAGCGCGTGGATTTCGCCCGAGCCGGCGGAGAGCTCGTGGTCGTGCCCCTTCTCGACGCCGTCGTGGGTGACGCCAGCGCTTATCTCTATATGCTGCTCGGAGCGGTGGGCCTCGTGCTGCTCACCGCCTGCGCCAATGTGATGAACCTCATGCTGGCGCGTGGGCAGGCACGACAGCGAGAGATCGCGCTCCGGCTCGCGCTCGGTTCGAGCCGTCTTGGGATCGTTCGGATGATGCTGGTCGAAAGCCTTTTGGTTGCCCTTGCGGGTGGCTCATTGGGTCTCGGCCTCGCCTGGGTCGCCACCGAGACGTTGATCGCTTCGAATCCGGCCGGACTTCCCCGGATCACAGGGACCGGCGTCGACCCGATGGTGCTCTCGTTCGTGTTCGGAATCTCGGTAGGCTCCACGCTGATTTTCGGCGTGATTCCCGCCCTCGCGTCGACACGCAGGCTCGACCCACGCGACGTCAAGGGCGACCGAGTCGAGGGAGACCGTCGGAAGCGCATGACCGGACTGGTCGTGGCGATACAGATCGCGGTGTCGCTCGTGCTCTGGATCGGCGCGGGTCTACTGACCAAGAGCTTCGCCCGGCTCGCCGCCGTCGAACCCGGCTTCACCCACGAGAATATTCTGACGTTCTCCCTGTCGTTACCGGGCACGAAGTACGAGCGACCGGAAGGGACCGATCGCTTTTTTAGAGACCTCGAAGAGCGCATCGAAGCCCTTCCGGGAGCGGCTTCAGCGGGACTCGTCTGGCCCTTGCCGCTATCCCACCGTGCTTGGTCCAATACCTATGCCGCGGGGAGCGTTCGCGAGACCGACCGAGCCTATGCCGACTATCGCGTGGCAACGCCCGGTTTTTTCGAGACAATCGGCATCGAGCTTCTCGACGGGAACTCGTTCACGTTCGCTGACGCGCGGCACGTCGCCATCGTCGATCGTACGCTCGCCGATCGTGCCTTTCCCGGCGAATCGGCGGTCGGACGAACCGTGCTGGCGAACCCCTGGGGCGGAGGCGCGGAAGTCTTCGAGATCATCGGTGTCGTGAGCGCCGTGCGGTACGCCGATCTGCGCGATCCGGCGCGGGACACCATCTACTTCGACTCACGCGGCTGGTCGTGGACGGACTGGGAGGTCGACTTCACCGTGCGTACGGGGGGGCTCCCACCCGAGTCGCTCGCCGCTCCAATCCGTGAAACGCTCGCGTCGATGGATCCCGTCATCCCGATCTCCCGCGTTCGCCCGTTGAGCGGATACGTGGATGACACACTGGCCGAGAATCGATTCGCCCTCATGCTCATCGGGCTCTTCGCCGCCGTAGCCGGGGTGCTGGCAAGCGTCGGCCTCTACGGACTCGTATCCTATTCCGTTGCTCGACGCGCGAGAGAGATCGGCATTCGGATTGCGGTGGGCGCCGGCAGGGGGCGGATCTTTTCCTGGGTCTATCGCGAGAGCCTCGTCCTCGTTCTCCTCGGTGTTGTTGGCGGTCTACTCGCCGCCTACGCGCTCACCCGCTATCTCGCGTCGTTGCTGTTCGACGTCGTTCCCACCGATGGCTTCACTTTCGCGGCCATGGCCACTGCCATGGTCGCTCTCTCTCTCGTCGCTTGTTACGCCCCGGCGAGGAGGGCGACGGCGCTCGATCCCCTTCGAGTTCTGCGCTCGGAGTGAGTTTTCTCACGCCAAAAGCCCCTGGTGTCTCCCGGGTGTATAGTCCACCCACGAGCGGGATGAGAAAGGACGACCCAATGAGACTTACCGTCACCTCGATCGGAATCCTCTGTCTCTCGATTGCGGCCAGCGCCGAGGTCGTCCGTTTCGATGTCTCTTCGCGTACCGACCTTCTTGGCGGGAAGGCCTTCGGCCTCGCCGGCGGCTACGAAAAAATGCAGGGGACGGTATATCTCGAGGTCGACCCCAGCCTCGCGCCCAACTTGATCATCACCGACATCGACAAGGCACCGGTGGGCGACAACGGGCGCGTGGCCTTCTCAGCGGATTTCTACTTCATCAAGCCGAAGCACCTCGAGCGCGGAAACGGCGCTGTCCTGCTCGAGGTCGGAAACCGTGGAGGCAAGGGGCTTCTCTCTTTCTTCAACCGGGCCGAGGGCAGCCTCGATCCCGAGGAAGCCTCGGAGCTCGGAGATGGGTTTCTGATGGAGGAAGGATTCGCCCTCCTCTGGGTCGGATGGCAGTGGGACACACCTGAGGTCGAGGGACGGATGCGCATGTATCCCGCGGTCGCGACCGACGACGGGAAGCCGATTCGCGGCCTGGTGCGAAGCGATTTCGTCGTCGGCGAACGCCGCGCGGACCACTCACTCGCGGATCGAAACCACATCGCTTACCCGGTCGCCGATCCCGACCTGCCGGAGAACGTGATGACGGTGCGGGACGACGTGGAAGACGAGCGACGAATCATCCCGCGATCCCAGTGGCGTTTCGCGAGGCTTTCCCGCGGCGAGGTCGTGGACGACCCGCGCAGCGTCTACCTGGAAGGCGGCTTCGAGCCGAACCGCATCTACGAGATCGTCTACGTTTCCGAGAACCCGCCCCTCGTCGGTCTCGGTCCTGCGGCGATTCGAGATGTCGTGGCACATCTGAAATACGAGGGGGCAGCGGAATTGTCAGTGGGCAAGGGTGAGCTCGACCGTGCGCTCGCGTTCGGAATATCGCAGAGCGGTCGATTTCTGAGAACCTTCCTTTATTACGGGTTCAACGAGGACGAAGCTCATCGTCGTGTGTTCGACGGCGTGATCGCCCACGTGGCGGGCGGCGGCCGCGGAAGCTTCAACCACCGGTTCGCGCAGGCCTCGCGAGACGCGCACCCCTATTTGAACTTCTTTCATCCCACCGACATCTTTCCCTTCACCGACCGCGAACAGGTCGACTTCCGAACGGGCACGAACGACGGCCTGCTCGTCTATCAGAAGCCCGAGCACCTTCCCAAAGTCTTCTACACCAACTCGTCCTACGAGTACTGGGGCCGGGCGGCGTCGCTCATCCACACGAGCATCGACGGTCGCGAAGACGCGAAGCTCATGGACAACGTTCGCATCTACCAGTTCGCCGGGACGCAGCACGGGCCGACCCGCTTCCCTCCAGAAAGGACGCTGGGACAGCAGCCCAGCAATCCGATGGACTTTCGTTGGTCGATGCGTGCTCTGCTCGTCGCCATGGATCGCTGGACCCGGGAGGAAGCGGATCCGCCCGAGAGCCAGTATCCTCGGATCGAGGAAGGATCCCTCGTCGCCCCGCAAAATCTTGGCTTCCCCGAGCTTCCCGGCGTCTCGGTCAGCGATCGGGTGCACAAAGCCTATCGCGTGGACTACGGCGAGCGCTTCAAGACCGACGGGGTCGTCACCAAGGAGCCCCCAGAGGTCAGCGGAACATATCCGATCCTCGTGCCGGCAGTCGATGGGGACGGCAACGAGCGGGCCGGCATCCGCCTGCCGGAGCAGGCCGTTCCGCTCGCGACCTATACCGGCTGGAACCTATTCAACGACGCATCCGGTCCCACCGACACCCTGTCGAGCATGCAGGGCTCGTTCATACCCTTCCCCGGGACCGAGAAGGAAAGGCAGGCAAAGGGCGATCCTCGCCTCTCGATCGAGGCACGCTATCGAGACCGCACAGAGTATCTCGGGCGCGTGGCCGAAGCCGCCATCGAGCTCGTGAATGAAGGCTACTTGCTCGCCCGAGACGTCGTTCCCGTGATCGAGCTCGCTAGCGAGCACTGGGATTACTTGAACGCAAAGCAGTGAAACGGCGCAGCCGTCGCACCTCCCGCGAGATTGTCCCCGAAGCCGGTCCGCCTACTCGATGGCAGCGAGGACGCGGGCGATCACGCCGTCCACCTGCTCCCCTTCGACCCAGCGAGACACGATCACGAGATCGTGGTCGGGATCCACGACGATGGTGCTGGTCGAGCCGGCACCGAGGGCGAAGAAGCTCGAGCTGGTGGCACTCGGGAAACGCTCGCGGTTTCGGTTCAGCCACCACATGAAGCCGTAGGAGGGCTCGACCTCCGACGGTGTCGTCGCCGCGTCCACCCAGCTCTCGGAAACGATCTGTCGGTCTTTCCATCGGCCGCGGCGAAGAAAGAGGTAGCCGAAGCGGGCGTGGTCCCGGGTGCTGATGAAGAGTCCCCCGCCCCAGTGGCCACCTCCACTGACCGATTGCATCTCGGTTCCGTCGATCTCGGTGAAGGAGGTGCGGTAGCCGTGCCAGCGCCACGTGTCGGAAGCACCGATCGGATCCATCACCTCCTCTGCGAGAACGTCCGGAAGAGGGCGGCGGTACACGTGAAGGAGGCACGCCGCGAGGAGATTGACCCGAACGTCGTTGTATTCCCAGAACGTTCCCGGCGGTGAAAGCGCGCGGTCGATACCCCGGCGCCGGTCGGCGGTGTCGGGCTTGCCCCAGAGGGTTCCCTCCCATTCGCTCGTCTGCGTGAAAAGATGCTTCCACGTGATCGTGCTGTTGTGAGCGGAGTCGAAATAATCGACCCCGTCGACGTCCACATAGCTCGAGACCCGATCGTTCAGGCTCTCGATCAACCCCTGATCGATTGCGATTCCCCCGAGCGTCGAGAGGTAGCTCTTCGTCACGCTGAAGGTCATGTCGGTCCGTCGGGTGTCGCCCCATTCAGCGACGATGTAACCGTGGCGAACCACGATGCCGTTGACGCCGCCACGCTTCTGGGTCGGGCCCACAATCTCCTGGTCCGCCTGCCCCGCGAAACGCTCCCGCAGATACCGTCCGGGGTCTTTCGGCATCGACGTCTCGTGGGCCTCGGCGAAGGCAACCGCTTCATCGAGACGCTCCCGGTTCATACCGACGTCTTCGGGAGCCTTCCGCTCCCAGCCATCGCCTCGCGCCGGATAATAAGGAGACGACCCCGAAGGGGACTCGAGCTCGGGTGCGTGGTCATTGCCACACGCGCCGAGGAACAGAAACGACCCGAGCATATAGGCGCTCGAGAGAGCTCGATTCATGAGTGCGATTCTCCCGCGACGGTTTCCTCAACGCAAAGCCAGCACCGTTTGAGGATTTCCGAGCCTGCCCCTCGGCAACGGTGGAGAACGAAGGCCTCTCCCTGCCCACCCTTTGCGCAGTCGACCTAGCGAGCGAGATGCTTCGGTGACGGTTCGATCACGACGGCGTCTTCAATCGGTGTGGTGCGATCGAGCGAAACCCTCGACTCTCCGGCGGAATGCGCCCGGGTCGATCGCGGGAAATCGATACAGCTCAGCTTCGATGGACTCGAAGAGCTCCACGAGTCGACCCGTCTCTATCCGGCCTCGGTCGTGCATTCGCTCCACGTCGTCGAGGTCTTTCGCGTGGCCGCGTTGCAGCTTCGACAGCGCCTGGGAATAGAGATCGAAGTGATAGAAAGAGATCTTCCCCTCGGTCGCGATGAAGAGGCTCCGCTCGCGCCATCCCGGGAGCTCCGGAATGAAATCCCGCGGAGAGGCCAGCTCGACATTGAGCTCGAGCTTCTCTTTGAGCTCAGGTATAGCGCGAAAAACTTCGTCCTGCTCCGGCACCATGCAGAGGTCGATATCGACCGTGCTCGCCCGAAATCCCAGCAGAATCGCAGTCGCGCCTCCGGTGAAATAGACGTTCGTCGGTCGACGAACCGCCTCGCCCAGCGCGCGCATGAAGGCGCGTAAGCGGTCCGTGTCTAGAGGCCGACGCACTCCACTGCATCCTCGAAGCTAGTCAACCGCCTAAGGAGCGCGTTGTACCGGGAGTGAGCGGAGTCCACATCCTCTCGCGCAAGAAGCTCATAGAGTCGGCGCTCGGGGTCCGGAAAACCGCTCTCGGGCACGGGTAGGCCGGCGTCTCTCAAGCGCTGCGCTCCAATCGAGACCAGAAGCGCCTCAGGCGTCTCGACTCCGCCGGCGAGGTCTCTCAGGCCTTTTTCTATCAAGTCGCCGCCCGGGAACGCCACATAATCCATCGATTCAATGATACCCTGTTCGAGGCGATTGCTAGCCGATCCCGGCATTCAAGTACTCGATTTGCGCCCTAACTCCCATTTCGGCGCCACTAGACGTCGCTTGCCGCTCCGGTCGAGGGGGACCCCCGGCTCGTCGCGGTCGAGGCGGTCCCAGAGCTTGCACGTGACTTCCTTGTGCTTCTGATCCAGCGCCTCGCAGTAATTCGTGAACTCGCAACGGCGCACCTCGGCTCCTCGCCCGAGGCGGATCTTTTCGAACCAGTCCGGATCCGCAAGCGACTGCCGGGCGGCCGCGACGATGTCCGCCTCTCCCCTTTGAAGAATCGACTCGGCGAGCTCGAACGTTCCGATTCCTCCCGAGGTGACGACCGGAGTCCGGTGACCGGCTTCGCGAAGCGCCCTTCGGATGGCGGCCGCAAGCGGCGTGTTTCGACCGAACGGACCGCGCTCGTCCGAGTAAACCGTCGGCATGCATTCGTAGCCGCTCCGGCCCGTGTAGGGATAGGCGGCCCAGCCGACGTCGGGCTGTTTGGCATCCTCGAACTTACCACCCTTGGAGATCGAGAGGTAGTCCATTCCCGCCTCGGCGAAGCGGACGGCGAAGAATCGAGCGTCCTCGAGTTCGCTGCCGCCCCCGATCACCTCGTCGCCCAGCATGCGGCAGCCGACCACGTACGCCGTTCCCACTCGTTTCCGAACTTCACCATAGACCTCGAGTGGGAGGCGCACGCGGTTCGAAAGCGAGCCGCCATAGCCATCGACGCGATCGTTCTTCCGGGACAGAAACGAGGCCATCGTATAGGCGTGAGCGTAATGGAGCTCGACGCCATCGAAGCCCGCCCGCTGGGCTCTCTCCGCCGCATCGGCGAAGATTCCCGGCAGCACCCTCGGGAGGTCCCGGATATGGGGCAGATGCACGTCGGTCACCCTTTCGCGGGCACCGAACCTTAGGGCCTCGAGCTCTCGATCGTCGAGAATATCCTCGCGCTCGCTGAGAGCCTCACGGACTTCCGATTCAGGCGCCGAAAGCCAGCGCTGCGATCTTAAAACCCGCGCCAGGCTCTCGCGGTGCTCGGGGCGTAGCGCGAGATAGCTCCGAAAGAACCTGTCCTTGGGCGGGCGCCTCCGGATCATCAGGAAGTCGATGATCTGGATGAGAAGTCGGGTCTCCCCTTCGCTCGCGCGTCTGACGGTGTCAACGAGCCGCTCGAGCCCGGGAACGAAGCGATCGTGCCCGATGCGAAGAAGAGGGCCGCTGGGGATGTCGCGCACCCCGGTCGCCTCCACGACGATCGCTCCCGGTTTTCCGCGAGCGAAGCGCTCGTACCAATCGAGGATGGCGTCGGTGACGAAGCCTTCCTCGGTCGCTCGCCAGGGCACCATGGCCGGCACCCAGCTGCGACGGCGAAGCTCCATCGGCCCGACGCGAATCGGTGAGAACCAGATAGAGGTCGCCGCTTCCTCGGCCGTCGGCCATCGAGCGTTCGGCAACGGGTGGCGGATCCGCTCGGGGGGTGTCCACACGCTTGATCTCCGATCTTCGAGAGTATAATCGCACGCTCTATGGGTGATCCCGCGAGCAACCTCGTGAGCCCAATCCCCATCCTCGGGGAAAACAGCCCGTAACCATGGCCCTTACCGGCGCCTTTTTCTTTCTTCTCTACCTTGCCGTGATGG
>DASPGQ010000409.1 GCA_035620555.1 Vicinamibacteria bacterium | reverse complement strand
CCTCACCTCGGAAAAAACCAACACCGACAAGGTCGTGCAGTACATGGCCGCGGCGAAGGTCATGGGAATCGAGGTGCTCCCCCCGGACGTGAACGAGAGCGAACTGGATTTCACCGTCCTGGGAGACAGAATCCGATTCGGGTTGGCTGCGGTGAAGAACGTCGGCGAATCTGCCATCGAGTCCGTGCTCGCCGCCCGTCACCGGATGGGGAGGTTTCGCTCCATCGCCGAGCTGTGCGAGGAAGTCGATCTGAGGCTGGTGAATAAACGCGTTCTCGAAAGCCTCGTCAAGTCGGGAAGCTTCGATTCACTCGGTGCCGGCCGTTCCCAGCTCATGGCGGTAGTCGACAAGGCGCTCGAATACGGCCAGCGGGTTCAGCGGGAGCGCGAAAGTGGTCAGGGAAGTCTATTCGGGGACCTGCTTGCCGTTCGTCCCAGCGAGGAATTGCGGAGCTACCCCGAAGTTCCCGAGTGGGGTGACATGGAGCGGTTGGCGAACGAGAAATCGACTCTCGGGTTTTTCTTGAGCGGGCATCCGCTCGACCTGTATCAGGACGAGATCGCGAGCTACGCCACCTGCACGGTGATGAATCTGCGAGAGCAGACCGAAGAAGTGGCCCTGGCCGGACTCATCGCCAGTATCCGCACTCTGCGCACCCGCAAGGGCGATCAGATGGCAGTGCTCCGTGTCGAGGACCAACACGGGGCGGCGGAAGTGGTCGTGTTTCCCGATCTCTATCGTGAGAGCTTCGGTCTGCTGACGAACGATGTCCCCGTGCTCGTCAAGGGAAAGCCCGAAGCCGAGGACGAAGTTGCCAAAGTCCTGGCTTCGAAGATCGTGCCGCTCGACGAAGTGAAACAGCGCGAAGCCGCTTCCATGACGTTGCGCGTTCCCTTGGATTCTTTCCTCGAGGATACTCTGCCGCACCTGAGAGAGTTGCTCGAGCAGCACCGCGGCGAGTGCGAGCTGCGATTCGAGCTCACTCGAGCGGCCTATCGCGTCATCCTTCGCCCGCATCCCTTCCTCCGAGTCGGGCCGTCTCCCGAGCTGGTCGCGAGCCTCGAAGCGATCTGTGGCGAGGGCGCGGTGTCTCTTTCGCGAGATCGCCTGGCGTCACGTTAGATTCTTCGAGCTCCGAACGCGTTCGAGGGTCTCGGCGTCGAGTACCGCATCGGAGAAGGTGCGGGCATAGGCCCAGGACGAGACGAGCAGCGGCAGCAGCCACAACCCAGCGAGCATGAAGATGGCTCCCGGGGGGAGGCCGGCGAGCCATCGCGCATCGCTTCCCCTGGTCGCCAGCATGCCGAACCCGCTCGCCTGCAGGGAAGCGAACAGGGCGATGAGATCCCATTTGAGGCTAAGGAGCCGTCCGCGAGACGAGACCCCGAGGGCTATGAGCGCGACCGGAAACGACATCGTGAGAAAACTGAATAGCCAGGAGAAGAGCGGGTGCTCCCCGATGAAAGTCACGAGGACGAGAGGGGCTGCCACGGCGAGCACGATGACGGGACCAAGGCGCGTCATGGCAGTAAGGCAAGCAAAGATACGTCGTGCGAGCGGGCACAGTCAATCGCCGGCTTTCGCACATGACGCATCTCAGAAAGACCGAAACCTTCGCGACCTTGCGCCTCCGCGCCTTTGCGCATGTTTTGGATACCGGAATACGTTACCGGTTTTCTGAAATGCAGCTAAGCCTCCCGGGGAGGCTCCGCTCCGATGGGTTGGTGCTACACTGGTGCACACCATGGCCGTGGAAACCCTGGATTTCGAAGCGCCCTTGCTGTCGCTCCAAAAGGAGATCGAGGCTCTCACCGGCTATCCCGCCGATTCCCGGAAGGACCGCGAGATCGCGCGCCTGCAACAGAAGCTCGACGAGATGAGAAAGGACATCTACAGCAGGCTCACACCCTGGCAGAAGGTTCAGGTCGCGCGACATCCGCAGAGGCCCTATACGCTCGACTTCATCGCGCAGCTGTTCACGGACTTCGTCGAGCTGCATGGGGATCGACGTTTTGCCGACGACCCCGCGATCGTGGCGGGGATGGCGTGGTTCCACGGCCGCCCGGTGGTTGTCGTCGGCCATCAAAAGGGACGCGATACGAAGCAGAAGATCTATCGTAACTTCGGAATGCCCCG
This sequence comes from Vicinamibacteria bacterium, assembly GCA_035620555.1. Lineage (NCBI taxonomy): Bacteria > Pseudomonadati > Acidobacteriota > Vicinamibacteria > Vicinamibacteria bacterium. The sequence goes on along the minus strand of DASPGQ010000409.1, from coordinate 1,339 downwards.
ACCCGAAGGCTATCGCAAAGCGCTCCGGGCGATGAAGCTCGCGGAGAAATTCGCTCGGCCGATTTTCTGCTTCGTGGACACGCCCGGGGCCTATCCGGGAATCGACGCCGAAGAGCGCGGTCAGGCCGAGGCGATCGCCTACAACATTCGTGAGATGGCTCGTCTCGCCGTTCCCGTCATCGTGACCGTGGCCGGCGAGGGAGGGAGCGGTGGGGCACTTGCGATCGCCATCGGGGACGAGATTCTCATGCTTCAGCACGCGATCTATTCCGTGATCTCGCCCGAGGGATGTGCGGCGATACTCTGGAAGGACGCAACTCGTGCCGAGGAAGCGGCAGAGGGGCTCAAGCTGACATCGCAGGATCTCCTTGCCCTCGGTCTCGTCGATCGGATCGTCCCCGAACCGATCGGTGGCGCGCACACTGCCCATCTTCAGACCGCACAGATCCTCAACAAACACCTGGTGGAGGCTCTGGAAAAGATCGAGCGCATCGACTCCGAAGACATGCTCGAAGCGCGCTATCAGAAGTTCCGACGCATGGGAGAGCTCGGTCTCGAGATCGCGGCCGAACCATGACCCTGGTCCAGATTCGCTTCTTGAAGCGCGGGTTGCTCCTGCTCTTCGTCGCCAGCGGCGCCTACGTATCTCATCAGGTCTGGCAAGGGTTGCGTGGGCGCGAGTCCCGCTCGCTCTCGAGCCTCGACGAGCCGGTGGATCCGACGTCTCGTCAGATCGAAATCCAGCAGCTCGACTCCGAGGGAAACGTCGCCTGGACGCTCAAGGCCGCCGAGAGTATCGGTCGGAGCGAATCCGCCCAGCAATTCCGGCAGGTGGAGATTCGATTCGCCGCCGGGAAGGAAGAGACGCCGGTGGTGGTGACCGCCGACCGGTGCGAGCTAAGAAACGACGAAGCGGTTTTCCTCGAGGGGAACGTGGTAGTGCGGGACGAAGGCTCGCTCCGCCTGGAGGCCGCGACTCTCGAGTTCCGTCGCAAACCCGATCGGGTCTGGACCACCGAGCCCGTCCGTTACTTCCGTGATGGGCTCGCGGGTGATGCGGGAAGCATGCGATATCTCATCGGGGAGGGAAATCTGGAGCTCGAGGAGGGCGTCTCCATGACCCTTCAGCGCGGAAGCGACGCCCCCGTCGAGGTGACGAGCAAGAGAGCGGTCTTGAAGCGGCGACAGAACTGGCTGCGCTACGTGGACGACGTCCACGTGCGCCACTCGGACCGTTCTCTGGCGTGCAACGACTTGCAGGTGTATTTCTCCGAAGATCGAGAATCGATCGAGCACCTCGAGGCGTACGAGAACGTGGACTTGCGGATGAACGTTTCCG
>DASPGQ010000408.1 GCA_035620555.1 Vicinamibacteria bacterium | reverse complement strand
GAGCGCGACGTTGAGGCGCTTGAGCAGCAGCATGGCCATCAGACAGGCGGTCAGATTGTCTTTGTCGTCGACGGCGCCGCGGGCGTAGACGTAGCCGCCGTCGCGGGTGGCGCTGAAGGGAGGAAAGGTCCACTTCTTGGGATCGACGTTGACGGTGTCGGTATGGGCCATGATGAGAAGCGGTTTCTTCGTGCCGGATCCCTCGAGCCTCGCGACGACGTTGGGACGGTGCGGCTCGAGAGCGAACGTCGCGACGGTAATTCCCTCGCCCTCGAGAACGGTCTTCAGATACTCGGCCGCGGGAGCTTCGCCGCCCGGGGGATCGGTCGTGTCGAAACGGACGAGCGCCTGGAAGTGCTCCAGGATCTCGCTCTCGAGCGCGGACCAGTCAGGCTCCGGAGGCTGAGCTAGCGCAGACGTGGCAGAAACGAGAAGGATGATTCCCGGTTTGAACATCCGCAGATTCTAGCGAGTTTCCAGCGGAAGCGCTGCACCTTCAATGGGTCGAGGAGTGTGCCTTTTCCGCCGTTCGTTGAAAGCGCATGTCGTAGACGCGAGGCAGGCGCAAGCTGAGGTCGACGACCCGGTTCGCGTCCCGGTGAAACCGGATGAATCCGAGCCCCGGCGCGTCGAACGCGTCCTCATACTCGGGTTGCAACACCACCTTCCAGCCCGGCCGTCGGTGCAGCGTCAGCTCGCCATCGACCACGGAGATGACGAAGTTTGTCTCGGCGTCGTAGCTCGTGTACTCACCTTCGTAGGCGCTCCGCTGCGCAGCATCCGGCGAGAATGGCTCCACCGGCTCGAAACGGTCGACGTCACCGTCCCCCGAGACCATCCGGATGCTGAGGCGTTCGCCGCTCGCGTTCTGCTCCACCGTGACGCGACGGCTTCCCGTGCTCGATTGAAACTCGCTGTCGGCGACGGGAACGAGTTGGATCCAGCCGTCGAGCTGCAGGGAACCGTTCTCGAGAGCAACGTGCAGCGGAACGCCCGTCGAAGTGTTCCGATAGAGCCCCGTGACGCGCGACAAGGCCTCGGCCGTGACCGGATGCTCCCGAGGCGCGACGGGAGGTTTCGCCTCATCACCCAGGTAGACTCGGGCTATCGCCTCGCCGGTTTCACTCGTCGGGACGTTCGAGGCATTGCAGAGCATTGCGACCGAGAGCTCCTGCTCCGGATAGCGTCCGAGAAACGCGCGATAACCGGATGTCGAGCCGGTATGGGTGATCGAAGGCACGCCGGCGAAGCTCGAGACCACGAGTCCCGAGGCGTAGGAGATTTGCCGACCATCGTTCAAACGCCCTCGCTCGAGCATCATCCGGGTGAAGTCGGCGCCCCCGAGCCGTCCGTCGCTCAGCGCCTGGTTCCAGAGGAGCAGGTCGCCGACTGTCGTCAGAATGCCGCCGTTTCCATGGACGTTCTCGATGGGGCGCATGATGGTGACATCCCCGTCCTCTACCGAGTAAGCCGTACTCCGATTCTTGACGATCCGCGTGTAGTCGTCGCGCCACTGCGTATGGGCCATCCCGAGAGGCTCGAAGAGGCGTTTCTTCGAGAACTCGGCAAAGGACATTCCGCTGACCCGGCTCACGATGATCGCGAGCAGATTGAACCCGGTATTGCAGTAGGAGTACTCGTGGCCCGGCTCGAAGTTGAGCGCGCTCTGACGGCTCACGATGTCGATAACGTGCGCGTGTGTATGAGTGCGTTCTTGCCGGCCCCAGCCGGAAATCCCGGCCACCGACCCCCAATCCCTGAGGCCGCTCGTGTGGTTCATCATGTGCCGGAGGGTTATGGTATCGCCGTAGTCGGGAACCTCGGGAACGTATTTCCTGACGTCATCGTCGAGAGAAAGCTTGCCGTCGAGGGCGAGCAGGATGACGGCGGCCGCAGTGAACTGTTTCGAGACCGATCCGCCCTCGAAGATCGTGTCGTGCGCGTTGGGAATATCGTGCTCGAGATCCGCCATCCCATAGGCGCGCGACAACACGGTGAGGCCTTTCTGCGCCACCCCCACCGCGCATCCCGGAGTTTTCAACGAGCTCCAGGGCTCGAATATCGCATCCACCTGCTGTGCCGCGTCGGGAGGCGGCTGCGCGGCCGCGAAGGGAAGGCTCGAGAGAACGAGAACGAGTGTCAGAGCGTGAAACGCGTGAGTCATGGGTTGCTCCCTGGGTTCGAGATCGGCGACAACTTACCCGCTACCCCCTCACCAGGTCAAAAGCCGTGAGGTGCTCTCTGGCGACATCGCCCAACAGCTCGTCGCTTCGTCCGCGTGTACCTCACTTTGAGGCTCTCGCCACCCGTCCATTGCGGGCGCTTTTCCGTGCGAGCGAAGTTCTCCCGACCGCCTGGCTGAATGGATGCGGCGAGGGAGGCTCTACTTTCGATAGACCTCGGAACGGTGGCCCAAAGTGATGAAGATGAGCTCGTCTTGCTGAACCTTGTAGATCAGGCGCCAATCGCCCACTCGCAGCTTGTACAGGCCCTTGAACTGGGCTCC
>DASPGQ010000407.1 GCA_035620555.1 Vicinamibacteria bacterium | reverse complement strand
GTCGAGCGGGACGCCGAGCTCGTACGCCAGTTGATCGACGAGACCCGAGCCCTTCGCATGCATGTCCTCACCTCCATGGAAAACGAGGTCGTGACTGTCCCCCACGAGCACGATCGGGCTCGCCGGATCGGGCTCGACCGGTGTCTCGGGCGGACCCGGATTCTCGATGCGTCGCAGTCGGAGCTCCTCGCGCGCGAGCGTTTCGTCTCCGAGCATCCGGCGCAGGTCGCCTTCGATAACGGTCGAGTGCCACTCGAAAGAGAAACTCCGGGTGTCGAGCGCGTCGAGCCAGGGCCGATTCCGTACGATCTCGGCGATCGCCTCGGCCGCCCGCACGACTCCCACTCCCGACCAGTGAGTATCCTGTCGGCAGTAGAGAGGGCCGTCGGGGTGAGCCCGATCCTCCAGAAACGTCGGCAGGAGGTCGACGACGGTCAGACCCTCGCGGCGGAGGAGGTCGTAGAACTCCTGATGGAATGGATCCAGTCGCGGAAGGGGATTTGGCAGCTCGACCGTCGAAGAAAGCGGGTCGGGATAAACGAGGCTCTTGGGCGGCACCGGTACGAGAATGAGCTCGACGCCGATCGCCTCGAGCTGCTTCGCGAAATCGAGGATGGCGGGAAGAGGGTCGGCCTGATCCGGGCGACGCGCGCGGCTGACCGCGGCGGCGTCCGCCCCCCAGAACCGGCCCACACCGACGTGGCGCAGCTCGGGACCGAAGAAGATCCAGCCATCCTGGCCTCGAACCGCCGTGGCACCCCTCTGTTCCGCGTCACTCGCGACAGTCGCGTACTCCCGCATCAACCGGCCGGCCAGCTCGTCGGGTGTTTCGACGCCGCAGGCGAGTCCCGAAGCGAGAACGGCGAGAGCGCACCTCGTTAGTCGTGACATTATCGGAGTTCTCGATGCCGTGGCGGGACCTGTAATCGACCGGCCGCCACGGCTCGGCTGCTTACGGCGCGGCAGGCACGCCGGGCTCGCTCCGCTCGCGCAGGGTGGGCTGAATTCTTTGATCACCCCTGCTAATTTACCGGTTCGCCCCACCACGCCGCCGCCAATCGTATCGATTCATCGGGAAGCTCCGCTCGGTTGATGCGGTCGAGCTCATCGGCAACTTCGAACCACGGCGTCAGCCGCAGCTGGACGGACTGGCCCGCACGGTAGCGAGCCGCAGGCGTGAGGAAGTTGTCCCGCATGCTCCACATGAAGACGAGCGCCTCGCTCGAGGTCACGGCGGAATCTTCGGTCTCCAGGTCGACGAGGTGCAGGGCGATGATGTGATCCTTGTACGGCACGCTGCCGGGCCGGGGTGCGGGTGCGAGATCGGCAACGACCCCACGGACGACGATCGGCACGCCGCCGGCGGGCGCGAGAAACGTCTCGATCGCGGCCGGGGGCTCGCCGAGGTCCAGAAGCTTCCAGTCGCCCTGGGAGAGCTCGCGCTCGGCGAACTGGTAAACGACCACGCGCTTGCCATCGAGCCGGTCACGTCCGCGGCGCAGCTCATCGGCGAGCATCTGGCGGGATGCGAAGGCCCCGTCGTCGTTCCGGGCGAGCCGGTCCAGAGGTCTCTGCATCACGTAGCTCAACTGCTCCACCAGACCCCCGCTTTCACCCCATCCCATGGGGCCCAAGGAGAATACGTTGCTGAAGCTGTCGCCGAGAACCAGAACGTCGGCCGAGGCGTCGGGACGCCAGGATTCCCCCGTTGCCGTTTCGATCGTGCGGACCGAGACCCGCTCCTTCGGATAATGGCTCTCGGGTCGAGGCAGGTCGAGGAGCTCGGCCGTGTCGCCCGTGTTCGACACGACCGTCTCACGCGCCCGATAGTCGGCGGACGGGAGACTCGGCAGTTCCACGTGCTCGTCGACGAAGGTGGCAAGCCGCGAGGCCAGCGCCTCCACCGTCTCGGGACGCCAGTGCGTGTCGGTACCGAGGTAGAGCGGAATGCCCGTCTCGACTTTGATCTCGAGCATCACCGGCAAAGGGTCGAAGACGAGAATGCCGGTCTCTCGCATCTCGCGGAGAAAGCGCTCGCGAGATGGGTTGACCACTCCTCGCTCGAAGCCGGAGCCGCGCGCGAGATGCTCTGGGTGCACCGTCGGCTTGACCGGAGTCGGGACGACGACGAGAGTGATGTTCCTGAGAGCAAGCTCATCGGCAAAGTCACGAAGAGCGACGCGCGGATCGGGCTGCGGGGGCTCCGTGAGCGTGTCGCCCGTCGCCGC
>DASPGQ010000406.1 GCA_035620555.1 Vicinamibacteria bacterium | reverse complement strand
GTCATCGACAGCGGCGAGGGAATGAGCTCCGGGTTCCTGCCCTTCGCCTTCGAGAGATTCCGCCAACAGAACAGCACCAGCACTCGCTCCCATCATGGGCTGGGTCTGGGTCTTTATGCCACGGGCAGCGTGAAACGGAACGTGCTGCCGGCCCCAATCTCGCTGTCGGCCCAGATTCGGCCGCCGTGTGCGTCCACGATGCCCTTGATGATGAACAAGCCGAGCCCGGTATTGCCTGGGGCCTTTCGCTTGGCCTGCCAGAACCGGTCGAAGAGATGCGACAGGTGCTCGTGCGGGATCCCGTGACCCGTGTCCGCAACAGAGAATTGGACCGCGTCGCCAGACGGGACCGCGCGCACAGTGATGGTTCCCCCTTCCGGCGTGAACTTGATCGCGTTGCTCAGGAGGTTCGCGAAGACCTGCTGCAGACGTGCCGGGTCCGCGAAAACAGGGGGCAAGTCGGCTGGAATCACGGTTTGGAGACGAAGCGACTTCGCCGCCGCCTCGTGCCCAATCGCGGCGAGCGCTTCGGAGACGACGGGGCCCGGCGCGACCCTGGTTCGCTCGACGGAGAGCTGCCCAGTCGCGATGCTTGCGGTGTCCAGGAGATCCTGGATCAGAGCCTTCATCCGTTCCGCCGCGCGCTTGATTCGCTGGAGGTTTTCCAGGCCTTGCGCTCTCCATTCGTCGTGCGCCGCCGCCTCGCTCAGAAGAACATGGACGCCCATCAAAATCGTGCCCAGAGGGTTCCTCAGATCGTGGGAAACGATGGCGAGCAGGTCCTCCCGGGCCCGGGTGCCTTTCTGCTCCAGCGCGTAGAGCTGGGCATTGTCAATCGCCATTGCCACGCGCCGCGCGATCTCTTCGGCAAACGCGAGGTCGGCGGTGGTATAGCGTCGATCGGATTCAGCCGCGACGAAGGTCAGCGCACCGAGAACCTGACCACGCGCCATGAGGGGCACGACCATCTTCGACTTGAGACCGACCGCACGCATCGTCTTTGCCCGGTTCTCGTCTTGTTCGATCTCTTCGAGTGCCGAGTCCTGGATCTCCTCGTAGAGCAGAGGCTCGCCCGATTCGATGACCCTCTCCTGAGGCGTACGACGTCCCCTCGAAGGTCCCCACTGCCTCACGCTTTCGGCCAGCTCCGCCTCCTTCTTCGCATCTGCGAAGGCAGCCTCGAAGCGACGCAGCGTTCCGTCATCCGCGAGCAAGTCCACGACACAGAGGTCGGCAAGAAACGGCACCGCTAGTCGGGCCACGGCCGCGACCGTTTTCCCGTAATCCCCCTGGGAAGACGCGACCTGGCCGACATCGGCTAAAAAGCGAAGCCTGGCTTCGAGCTGCTTCTGTGCGGAAATGTCCGTGAACGCCGTTCTGCAGGCGGTGACGGCGCCGTCTGTGTCGAGCGCCGGGGCGCTTACGACTTGCACGACAACCGAGCCTCGCCCTTTGACGGAGACGGTTACTTCGCCCGTCGCCCGCGTCTTTTCCTGAAAGCACTTCTTCACGTGGCTCTGGAGCACGTCTTTGCCCGCGAGCGACGCGAGCGAGCTGACAGGCTTTCCGATGAGCTGCTCCCTCGTAAGGCCGAAGAGGGCTGCCGCGGTCAGGTTGATCTCCTGGATACGTCCCTTCTCATCGAGTGTGCAGTAGCCGACCGGCGCGAGATCGTAGAGGTCCGCGTACCGGCTCCGCGAGTCCTCGAGAAGCCCTTGGGCCTCGCGGAGCTCCCGATTCTGCGTCTCGAGCTGAACCTGGTGAACGTGAAGATCATGAATGAGCCGGTCGGGATCGGTGCGGTCGACGTTCTGGAGCTGCGCCTCGGCCGTTCGAAGCTTGCGCAGCTCCCGGATGAGCTCTGGCTTGGACAACCCCTCTAGATCTCGATCCCCCAAGCGTTCATCCTTCCGTTGTCGCCCGTCGTACCCGAGTGTTTTCGTCTTCGATGGAGACGAGCATCAAACTCACGTCCGTGACCACAGGGATGCGGCTTCCGCCCATCCTCAGGGTCCTTTCCCGGCCCTCCTGGAACAGATGCCGGACTCTGAGATCTCGGAAAGGCGTTCCTTCGGCCAGGGTCCGCTCCAGCGCCTCGCGCAGCGAGGCGTCGTTCCGCGGCTGGGCCCAGACCTTCGGAAAGTTGCTGCCCACGGTCTCCTCGACCGTGACCTGAAACCTTTCGTAGTAGGGATCGTTGGCCCAGACGATCCGAAGCTTCGCGTCGAGGATTAGGAGCGGATGTCCAATCGCGCCGAGGAATCTCTCTGCGTACAGTCCCACATCGCGGGTGATCTCCGTGGCCTTCTTTCGAACGTCGATGTCGACCAGGCTGACGATGGCGCCGCGAATCGCATGATCGAGCGTCTTGTAGGGCACGATGCGCAGCGCGTAGTAGCGATGATTGGTGCAAAGAATCTCCTCTTCCACCGGAGTGAGACTCGCGATGACTTCGGAGACTCTCTGCTCGACGGAGGCTCCGCCAACAAAGGCGTCGATGTGGCTGATGGATCGTCCCACATCGCCGGGCACGAGGTTCAGAAGCTTCTCCGCGGAGGCAGTGTAACGGCGAATTCGGAGATCCATTCCCACGATGATGACGGCGTTGTCGGTGCCGGAGAGCACGTTGTGAAGATCGTCGCTGATCTGGCTGAGCTCGGCCATCCTGTTCTGAAGCTCGTCGTTGACGGTCGTGAGCTCTTCGTTGGTGGACTGCATCTCCTCTTTGGAGGTCTCGAGCTCCTCGTTGGTGCTCTGTAGTTCCTCATTGGAGGACTGGAGCTCCTCGTTCGCCGATTTGAGCTCCTCGTTGGTGCTCTCCTTTTCTTCGATCGTGTCCTGCAGGTACTCCTTGGTGAGGGCCAGCTCGCGCTCGAGCTCCTGGATTCGGTGCGCGAGCGGCGCGAGCGACGGCGCGACGTCGCCGTCCACCGCCACGACGGGGACCTCCTTGGGCGGAGTCAACTCATGAAACATGACGAGAAGACACCGGGTCTTCGTCTCCGGCTCCTGGATCGGCACGACGTCGAGCGCAACGGCGCTCGCCTTTCCGTCGTGATGGAACGTGACCTCGGTCGTCACGCGAACCTGCTCCGAGAGACCGCGATTAATGGCTCTCTTGAGCTCCATGTGCAGCTCGGGGCGGGCGAGCCGCAGGACGTTGAAGCTGGCGGCACCGGGCATCGGATCGAGATAGGCCCCGGTGTGACCGCGAAAGTGCAGGATCTCGAGATGCTCGTTGACGATCACTCCGGGCGGCCCATAGAGCTCGAGGACCTTGCGATCGGATAGTGTCTGTAGGTTGACGATCGGCCGGGTCGCGGCGGCGGGTTGGGCGACGTCGGGAGTCGCAGGCATGCCGAAGGCGATGTCGAGCGCTCCGGAGGAAGCAAACGGCTTCCTCGCGTAGAGTTTGGTCCTCCGGTCCACGAGCGAGAAGAGATCCGGAGAGTCCCCCACGCTCTCGGACGTCCCGAGAAGCAGGAAGCCGATCGGATTCAGGGAATAATGCAGGGTGCGCAAGACCTTTCTTTGCGCGGACGGCTGGAGGTAGATGAGGAGATTTCGGCAGCTCACCAAGTCCAGCCGCGAGAACGGGGCGTCCTTCAGGATGTTCTGGTTGGAAAAGACCACCGTGTCCCGGACACGGCGGCTCACCTGGTAGTCGTTGTCCTTTTTGACGAAGAACCGGTTCAGCCGATCTGCGGAGACGTCGAGCGCGATGTTCTGCGGATATACCCCGCGCCGAGCGTGTTGAATCGAGTCGACGTCGATGTCGGTACCGAAGATCTGAACTCGGGGGTCCGAGCCCTTCTTTTCGAGAAACTCGAGGAGACAGATGGCGATCGAGTACGCCTCCTCGCCCGTCGCGCAAGCGGGAACCCACACTCGGATCGGGGCATTCGGGCCCCTCTCCTCGATAAGGCGCGGGAACACTCTGTCTTTCAGCGCCTCGAACGGTTCATGGTCGCGGAAGAAGTTCGTGACCGTGATCAGCATGTCCTTGTACAAGGCCGCGAGCTCCTGGGGAGAGGACTGGACAAACTTCAAGTAGTCCCGGAGCGTTGCGATCTTGTGCATCGTCATGCGCCTTTCGATGCGGCGCTCGAGGGTCGAGAGCTTGTAGGAGGTCAGGTCGTTCCCGAATTCGGAACGCACGAGAAAGAACAGCTTGCCGAGCTGTTCCTGGACGGCAGGCGCAGGCGTCGGCGGTTTCGGCAAAAGGGCAAGCGCGGGATGTCTGCTGATTCGTGTGAGCTCCTCCGCGATCTCGCGGGGCGCGAGGCAATAATCCGCGTGCCCGCTGGCGAGAGCGCTCCGAGGCATACCATCGTACTTGGCGGACGAAGGCTCCTGCACGAAGGTCAAGCCGCCGGCAGCCTTGATGGCCTTGAGCCCGAGGGTGCCATCGGTGCCGGTCCCGGAAAGGATGATTCCGATCGACGAGGACCCCTGATCCTCGGCGAGCGACCGGAAGAAGAAGTCGATGGGCTGTCTCGGACCGTGGCCCGAGCGAGCTTCGATGAGATGGACCACTCCGTGCATGATGCCGAGGTCGGTGTTGGGTGGAATCACGTAGGCATGATTGGGCTCGACCCTCACCTCGTCTGCGGCCGTCGTCACCGAGATCTTGCTCGATCGGGACAGAAGCTCCGCCAGGAGACTCTCGTGATGGGGAGCGAGATGCTGGACGATGACGAAAGCCATGCCGTCGAAGTGGATGCTCGCGAAGAGATCTCCGAGCGCCTCCAGTCCGCCGGCAGACGCACCGACTCCGACGATGAAAAACCCGGGCGGCTCCGTCGAGCCTGCACCGGAATCGTCGCCGTCGCGGGCAGGCGTGGGCCGTCCGGCCTCGACGGCCGAGTTGTCACCACCGTCCGTCTTTTCTCCCGTTGTTGCGTTGGTTCCGTCTTCGCTGGTCCTCGCGGGCTCGGAGTCGGGTTTGTTTTCTTCGGGCAAATGGCCTCCGCTCATTTGGCCGTACCGATTCAAAAAAGTGTATCACGCCCACCCGCGCTCGCAAGGGACGGCAGGCGCCGTCCAAGCCCGTACAGGACGAAGCCGCCCGCCACGAGCAACAGATCAAGCGTGCGGCCGCAAACCGATCCGAAACGTCTGCGCGAGAGCGATTGACGAGAACGGCCCGAGACCTTGCGAAGTCTCGGGCCGTCGCGAAACAAATTTGGGGGCAGTGACGACGATTGGGGCTTACCAGCGCCGCCCGCCGCCGCCTTCGGTCCCTGACTCGGCCTCGTTGACGTTCAACGTCCTAAATAGAAAATGCGCTCTTAAGCAGAATTCGTAAAGCGCCTTCTAATCCTCCCGCACGATTGTCAAATCGGGGGCCACCATAGAGTCTTCTGCTCTCTGTCTCATCCTGAGAGCCACGCGTGAGCCCAGTTGGAACGCCCACTACTACTGTTCGCTCCCAGTACAACTCGCCCTGGACCGTCGATAGCCTGAATCGCAATCCCAGTCGTTCCCGGAGGAAGCGATGTGTGCGTTCTCCGGCACCGCGAAGGCAACGCACGAACCGCCGCTTTTTTGGTAACCGCGGTCACACTCCCAATCGGCGCCCGAATGCCTCAGATACGCGTTCGGAGGTACTTCGACCGGGACGCACGACAAGCCGTCCTTCCGGAGGCCGTGATCGCATTCCCACTCGCTACCGGACCCCCTGATGTAGCCACCCTGTGGTATCTCGACGAGCACACAGGTCTCACCGAACCGCCGGAATCCCCGGTCGCAATTCCAGCGGTCGCCGGCGCGATCCAGGTACGCGTTCGCCGGGACGCGGACGCTTCGGCAGGACTCACCGAACTTCTGGTAGCCTCGATC
>DASPGQ010000405.1 GCA_035620555.1 Vicinamibacteria bacterium | reverse complement strand
GTAGCCCAGACTTCGCAGCATCTCCTCCTGTTCTCGATCCCGAGTGCGTGAGCTCGCCTCGCGAATCGCCTGCCGGAGGCGGCGTCTCACGCCAGGAAAGCTTTCGGCGAGACGCTTCAGAGACTCGGGATTTCCCGGCCCGGGAGCGAGAAGCAGATCCATTTCTTCCCCCGGGTCTCGCGCCAGATCAAAACCGCTTCGCGAGAGCCCGCGATGCCAAATCCATTTGTAGGGCCAATCGTAGCCTGCCATGCTGGTGACGGTCTTGGGGTCGTGATCCAGTCCGAATGCCCAGAAGGGCTCTTCGGCGGGGCACGGGCCGCCGCCGAGACATTGCGCCCAGGAACGGCCATCCATTTCCGCACTTCCGACGCCGACGAGATCGAGCAGCGTGGGCGCGACGTCGGTGATGCGTGCCGCACCCTCCTCGATGACTCGGCCGACGGGAATTCCCGGGCCCCGCATCATCCACAAAATGCGCAGTTGGTCTTCGAACACCTCGGTCGTGTGTCCGAGGAAATCGTGGCGGAACAACCCCTCCCCATGATCCGAGACCAGGATCGAGAGTGTGTTCTCGGGAGTCCCCAACGAATCGAGCAGCGCATCGAGTCTTGCCAGGGATCGATCGATATACTCCACTTCGGCTTCGTATCCGGGCAAGACATCCGCGGGCGTCGGTCGAGCCAGGTTGCCCCAAAAGTGCAGCTCGACGTCGACCGCCTCTCGTTCCGGGTTCGACAGCTCGAGCTCGTATTCGGGATCGAGCGGAATGCCCCCTTCCCCAGGCAAGCTCGCCGCCCAACGCGCTAGAGAATCGGTCTCCCCGAATCGAAGCTCGATCGCGGTCTCCGGCCGGTCATCGGGCGTCGGCTCCCGAAGCGAGACGAATCGCAGACGATGACGGCCGGGAGGTAGAGATAGCGAAATACGGTAAGTCTCGCCGCCAACGAGCGACACGCGACGAAGAGGCTCATCGTCGAGGTGGAGCTCGGTGTCGGGCGAGGCGCCTGGAGGAAGGTAGGGAGCGTGAGGATCCGAAAAGTGCACCCACAGGAAGAAGGGCTCGTTCGCGTGCTCTTCGATCCAGGTGGTCGCGGGATCGAGGACCTCGTCTGCCGTTCGATACCAACGCGCCGGACCCGACTCGAATGGATCGGGGTAATGCTCGAAACCCTGGTCGAGTCGAAACGCGGGCCGGAGGACTCCGAGGGATACGAACGCCGCGGTCCGATAGCCCTCTCGAGAAAGATGCTCCGCCAGCGTCGTCGCAATCTCCGGCACCTCGTCTCCGTTCGCGAAAACGCCGAGGCGCTCGGGGGAAAGGCCGGTCATGAGCGATGCATGCGAGGGCAAGGTGATGGGCACGAGGGTGTAAGCGCGGGCGAAGCGAGTGCCTTCCGAGGCGAAGCGAGACAGGAACGGCGTCGTGGAGACCTTCGAGTTGTACGGGCTCGTCCAATCGACGTGGAGTGTATCCAGGGACACCAACACGATGCGCGGGTATCGTGCCGGGCGGGAAAGGCCACAGCCTGCCAGAGTGAGGCAGGAAATGAAGCCGAGAGTGAAGCCCCTCAACTCCCGCCCGCGTCCTCGATGAGAGCCATCACCTCGGACAGCAGGGCGCCGTTGGTGCTGATGGCGTTTCCCGAATCGATCGCATGTCGGCCTCGCCAATCCGTGAAAGTTCCGCCTGCTTCTTCGACGATCGGAGCCAAGGCGGCGCAATCCCAGAGATTCATGACGGGATCGAGCATGATCTCGGCGCGGCCAGTGGCCACGAGACAGTGTCCGTAGCAATCGCTGTACCCACGAATGAGCCTCGCATTTCGCTTCAGGCGCTCCCAGAAGAATCGATGTGCTCCGTCGAGACTACCCGGCTCCGTCAGGCAAACGAGGGCCTCGCGGAGCTCTCGGATCGAGCTGACGCGGGCTTCGCGTCCGTTCCAGCGGCAGCCCTCGCCACGCGCCGCCGAGAGCATTTCGTCGAGCGCAGGCAGATAACAAACGCCGACCACGGGCTCGCCACCGATCTCCAATCCGATGAGAACGCCGAACAAAGGAACGCCGTGAACGAAAGACACCGTTCCGTCGATGGGGTCGAGGATCCAGCGGTGGCTCGAGTCGCTCGACGCCACCCCCATCTCTTCTCCCACGACCGCGTGACGAGGGAAGCGCTCGCTGATGAGCTTTCGCAAGAGCCTCTCGCCCTCGCGATCCGCGAGAGTCACGGGAGAATCGTCGGCTTTACGGTCGACCTGAAGCCCGGTTTGAAAATGCGAGAGCACGAGCCGGCCGGCTCGAAAGGCTGCCTCGATGGCGAAATCGAGGTACTCCCTCGTCGACCTGGTGACGATCTCCATCGCCGCAAGAGTATAGCGCGGCGCCTTATCTGACCAGCGCGAGCGTCACGCGAGCGAATCGCTCGCCGAAGCGGCGAGCCTCCTCCAACTCCTGCTCGCTCAAGCCCGGATCTCGCTCTCCGGTCGTCGCCTGGGCCCCGAGTGTCCCGAACCCGTCGGACTCCTCACCTCCGACGATGATGAATCGCATATTGAGTAGAGCCGATAGAATCTCGACGCGCGCGAGCTCCTTTCCCGATGCGATTGCGCCCGCCGTCACGAACGCGCCTCCGGTTCGCGATCTCGGCGTAGACTCGGGGCCCAGCTCCTTGGCCGTCAAGAGCACGTTCCCCACGCGCTCGAGAAAGGCGCGCATTTCCGAGGAAACGCCAGCCCAATGCACCGGGGAGCCCATCAGGATTCCCGCCGCCTCGCGAATGTCCTCGTCGCTCACGGCTTTCGTAGTCCGAAGGCGAGCCGAGATTCCCTCGATGTTCTCGACCCCTCGCGCCACCTCCCGGGCAAGCTCTCCCGTCGAGCCGGTTCGGGTGTCGTAGACGACCAGCACCGTCGGCAGAATATCGACCTGTGCGCCATCCCCGACCGGACCGCGAGAGAGGAATAGCAATGTGAAAAGAAGGCTCGTCACTTCCGATCTCCTCCGTTCCATTTCCAAGCATAAAACGCCACCGAATACAAGCGTGAGCGTGTCAGGGATCGTGGGACCCATTCGAGACGAGGTTGATTTCTCGCGAGGGGGCGGCTAGGATCGGCGGCACTTCTTGAGAGCGGGTCTCTCGTGAGCTTCACGAACGCAACGATCGATTTTACCGACAGGAAGATTCTGACAGCGTTGCTGTCGAAGGGCAGAAGTACGTTTGCCGAGCTGGCCTCGCATGTGGGGTTGACCGCGCCCACGGTGCACGACCGAGTCAAGAAACTCGAACGTAGCGGCATCATCGAAGGCTACACCGCGATCATCAACTCTGCCTCTCTGGGGTACGAAATCTCCGCCATGGTCGGGATCAAGACCGAAGCCAAGATTTCGGAGCAGGACTACATGGGGCGGCTGCGCGAGATCTCGGAAATTCAACAGTGTTTCACTGTCGCGGGAGACGAGACTTACGTCGCCTTCGTCCTGACGCGAACACCGAAGACACTGGAGAAGGTGCTCGAACGGATCCGGAGCATCCCCGGCACCCAATCGATGAGGACATCGGTCGTGCTCTCGTCGCCCATCAACCGCCACACGCTTCCGCAAGAAGAGGACGTCCGAGAGTTTCCCGCGGAGTCCAGCAAGACTTCGATGGCTCGCTAGGGACCGGCTACAATTCCCGCAGCAGCTGATTCATCGCAACGAGTAGAGGATTCCAGAGCGCACCAAGCGGCGGCGCGTAAGCGAGGTCGAGCTGGGATGCTTCCCGAACCGTCAGGCCACCGCTGATCGCCGCCGCGACGACGTCGATTCGAATCGTGCCCTCGGAGCTTCCCACGATCTGGGCTCCGAGCAATCGCCCACTTCCACGCTCGGCGATGACTTTCACGGTTGCCGAGGCGCCGGTATCGAAATAGTACGCCCGGAATCTCCCGGTGATGGTGGATGTCAGACAAGAGAAACCTTCACGACCGGCCTCCTCGGCGCCGAGACCCGTTCTCGCCGCGGCAACGTCAAACACTCTCACGATCGTGGTACCGAGCGCGCCTTCGAAACGAGAGCGTCTCCCCACGAGGTTCTCACCGGCGATGCGACCCTGCTTCGCGGCTACCGTTCCCAGCGGCATCGAAACGGGTCGGCCGGTCACCAGATGGCGCGTCTCGACACAGTTGCCGGCAGCGTAAATAGAGGAAACGCTCGTCTCCATCTGGTCGGAAACGGCGATGGCGCCGGTTGGACCGAGGGCGATGCCCGCCTCGGTTGCGAGGTCGACCTCGGGCAGGACTCCGACATCGACGAAGACGATATCGGCCGGCAGTCGAAGAGAGCCCGGCTCGAGCTCGACCGCTTCCACTGCCCCATCCCGGTTGGAGGTCAACCGCTTCACCCTCCGGCCGGTCATGACGCGAACACCGTTTTTTGCGAGCGCCTCCTCGACGTACTTCGCCATGTCGGGGTCGAGCGCGGGAAACACCCGATCGCTGGCCTCTACCAGCGTGACGTGCAACCCCCTTGCCGCGAGCGCCTCTGCCATTTCGAGACCGACGTAGCCCCCGCCAACGAGCACCGCGCGACGCGCGGCGCGGCGGGACAACCAGGCGAGGATCGCTTCGCCATCTCCTAGGCGACTTGCGGTGAACACGCCCCGGGATTTCATCCCCTCGACGGGGAGAGATCGCGGACGATAGCCGGTGGCTATCAGCAATTTGTCGTAGAGATGGGATTGCTGCTCTCCGGTAATCGTGTTTTCGGCAACGACCCGCTTTCGCCCCGGCACGACCTCGATGGCTCGCCGGTTGACGAGCGCCTCGATGCCTCGCTCGTTGCGCAGCCGTTCCGGTGTGAAGATGACGAGATTCTCAAAGCCGGACAGATGGCCAGAGATGGCGAACGGGAGCCCACAGATACTGTAGGCGATACGCTCCGAGGCTTCGAGAACCGTCACCGAGCACGAAGAATCGAGCCTCCTCGCACGCGATGCCGCGGTCAAGCCTGCGGCATTGCCCCCGATGACGAGGATTCGCACGGTCAGTGGACGAGTCCCGGCTGGGTCGCCATTTCCGTCACCGGGATGATCGAGGCGTGATGAAGAATCATACGCCAGCCGTCCATGGTTTCCTGGAAGAGGTTCGTGGCAGCGGTGAAGCTGACTCGGCCTCGAGCGTCGATCCGCTCGACGCAGCTGACCCAACCGAGAGCGCCCGAAAGATGGATCGCCACGTCCCCCACCTCCACGCGATGGCTCTCGGTGTGCTGGAAGATACCTTCCCAGCTCGCCCGCACGGCCCGCCATCCGATGAGGAGCTCCCAACCCGGATGGATACATCGAACCCAGTCCGTGTGAAGCCACAACCGTTCCATGGCATCGAGATCCAGCTGGGTGAGCGCTCGGTAGAAGGCCGCATTTCCTTCTCGAACGCGCTCTTCGGCCTGCATTGCTGGATCCCGGACGTCGATCCTATCAGGGACGGTTCGCCGAGTGGCGGTCGAGATAAGTTGAGATGGCGGAGGCTTCGTCGCGGGGCAATCGTCCCGTGCGGCCGAGATGAGAAACGACGTCGCCTATCGTCACGATCGCGTGAACGGAAACGCCCAGATCCTCTTCGAGCTCGAGGAGGGTGTTCTTCTCGCGGCCGCGCTCCTGACGATCCACGGCGACGATGATGCCGGTGAGCTCCACGTCCGCCGAGGCGCGAAGAAGCTCGGCCGCGTGGCGAATCGATCCGCCCGAGGTGATCACGTCGTCCACGATGACCACGCGGCTGCCGTCGAAGGGCGTCATTCCCACGAACAGCCCGCCCTCACCGTGACCCTTTGGCTCTTTCCGGTCGAAGCAGAAACCGACCTCTCGGTCGCCCTCGGCCAGGGCGAGCGCGGTCGCCACCGCGAGAGGGACCCCCTTGTACGATGGACCGAAAACGATGTCGCAGCCGAGACCGGCGGACGAGAGGCGCTCGGCATAGGCCCGGCCGAGTCCCTTGAGGGCCCGGCCGGTACGGAGCTCCCCCGCGTTGATGAAGTAGGGTGACTTGCGCCCTGACTTCAAAACGAAATCTCCAAAGCGAATTACGCCGTACTCCGCGAGGAGCTCGATGAATCTCTCCCGTTGGCTCTCGATGACGTTACCTCCTGGTGGCAGGCGAGCAGGATATCCCATGTTGTCGGTCGGCGACCATTCTGGTAAATACTCGACCATGGATCTGATCTTCCGCCCGCGTCGTCTCAGACGAACGGAGCCGATGCGCACGCTGGTCCGCGAGACCGAGCTCGTTGCCGGCGAGCTCATCGCTCCCCTCTTCGTCAAGGACGGTCGGTCTCTCAGGGAGCCCATCGACACGATGCCGGGTCAGTTCCGGCTCTCACCCGACGAGGTCGTTCGTGAAGCCGGTGAGCTCTGGTCGCTCGGTGTCCGCGCGGTGAACCTCTTCGGTTACTCTTCGGTGAAAGATGCGGCCGCCTCTCAAGCCGAGAATCCCGAAGGTGTCGTTCCTCGCGCGATTCGCGCGCTCAAGGAAGCCCTGCCCGAGCTTTGCGTCCAGACCGACGTCGCCCTCGATCCGTACTCGAGTGACGGTCACGATGGATTAGTCATCGATGGTGAAGTCGCGAACGACGAGACGGTGGCGGTGCTGTGCCGGATGGCCCTCGTCCACGCGGAAGCAGGTGCTGACTGGGTCGCGCCGTCCGATATGATGGACGGGCGCGTCGGTGCGATTCGGGCGGCACTCGACGAGGGCGGGCACACCTCGGTGGGCATCCTGTCCTACTCGGCCAAGTATGCCTCGTGCTTCTACGGCCCGTTCCGCGGTGCTCTGGACTCCGCGCCGAAAAAAGGCGACAAGAAGACTTACCAGATGGATCCGGCGAATGCGCGCGAGGCGCTTCGCGAGGTCGCCCTGGATATCGAGCAGGGGGCCGACGTCGTCATGGTCAAGCCGGCTCTGCCCTATCTCGACGTGATCGCCCGAGTTCGTGCGGCCTTCGACGTCCCCGTTGCCGCCTATAACGTGTCCGGCGAGTACGGAATGATCGTAGCCGCGGCCGAACGGGGCTGGATCGAGCGCGATCGCGCCATCCTCGAGGCACTCATCGCGATCAAGCGCGCGGGAGCGGACATGATTCTCACCTACTTCGCCAAGGAGGCGGCGGGCCTCCTCTCCCGCTAGCTATATCTCTCGGCAGCTCTTATAAAGTTGCGACGATGCCGTGTGGCGTCTAAATTGTCCAGAATGATGTTTTTCGCTTTTAGGGGCCTGCTATTCGTCGCCCTCACCCTGGCGGCCTCCAACCGTTTGACCGCTTCGCCCTCCACGCTTCGCACTGCCGAGGCCGCGCCCGCCGAAGAGGCGCCAGTCATCGACGGGCTCGTCGATGACCAAGTCTGGCAAAAGGGCAAGCTCATCACCGACTTCGTGCAGGCGGAGCCCTACGAGGGTCAGCCGGCCACCGAGCGGACGGAGGTGAGGATCGTCTACGACAGCCGCACTCTCTATGTGGGTGTGGTTTGCTACGACAGCGATCCCTCGGGGATCATCGTCACCGACTCGCGCCGCGATGCGAGCCTCGACGACACGGATTCCTTTCAGATCATCCTCGACACCTATCTCGATCGCCAGAACGGGTTCGTGTTCGGCACCAATCCCGCGGGTATCGAGTATGACGGTCAGGTGACCAACGAGGGCGAAGGCGGCCAGGGTCAACCTGGCAGTGGACGTTCGCAGACCGGCTCGGGAGGGGGGTTCAACTTGAACTGGGACGCCAGCTGGATCGTGGCCACCCAGATGGGGGAATACGGCTGGTCGGCGGAGTTCGCCATACCCCTCCGTACGTTGCGCTACGGATCGGAGAAGCCTCAAGTCTGGGGCCTGAACTTTCAGCGTAATATCCGACGCAAGCGCGAAGAGGTCTACTGGTCGCCGGTCTCCCGCATCTACAACCTCTATCGACTCTCTTCCGCCGGCGAGCTGCACGGGCTCGAGCTGGAGACCCCTCGCAATTTCAAGGTGACGCCCTACGTGCTCGGATCATCGGAGCGTGACTACACCACCAGCGATACGAACGATCTGAACGGCGATTTCGGAGTCGATGCCAAGTTCGGCGTCAGTCCGAGTCTCAACCTCGACCTGACCTACAACACTGATTTCGCCCAGGTCGAGGTCGACGAGCAGCAAATCAATCTGACTCGGTTCAATCTCTTCTTCCCCGAGAAACGACCCTTCTTTCTCGAGAACGCGGGAAACTTCGCGATGGGCCTCAACCAATCGGCGGAGCTGTTCTTCAGCCGCCGAATCGGGATCGGCCCCGACGGCACCCCGGTCCCCATCCTGGGGGGCGCCCGGCTGAGCGGTAAGGCAGGGGCCTACAACGTCGGTGTTCTGAACATGCAGACCGAAGAAGTTGCCGAGCTCACCTCCGCCAACAACTACACCGTCGCGAGCTTGAGCCGCGAGTT
Organism: Vicinamibacteria bacterium; assembly: GCA_035620555.1. NCBI lineage: Bacteria > Pseudomonadati > Acidobacteriota > Vicinamibacteria > Vicinamibacteria bacterium. The sequence goes on along the minus strand of DASPGQ010000405.1, from coordinate 15,075 downwards.
TCCCAATCGCTCCGGCGTCGGGGCCTTGTTCGTGAACCGCCTGGGCACGGGCGACCTCGCCGGCGACGACAATTGGAACCGAACTTGGGGTGTCGACGGCAAGCTCGGGGTCGGCGAGGCCTTCACTCTCACGGGGTTTGCCGCTCGGACCGAGACCCCCAACGTCGGCGGTCGCGAGCACGCATTCAATGCTCGAGCCGAGTACGAAAAGAGAGCGGGGCGGGTGGCGCTCGCCTACACCGAAGTCGGGGACGATTTTAATCCCGAGGTGGGATTTCTCACCCGAAGCGATTACCGAAACGTCGAAGGCACCGTCTTCCTGAACCTCAGAAACGATATCGCCTGGCTTCGCGAGCTGCGGCCGCACGTCACCTACGACGGTTTCTGGGACTTCACCGGCTTCAAGGAGAGCGAGCGCGTCCACGTCGACAGTCACGTGGACTTCGAGAGCGGCGCATTCTTCAGCCCGGCGATGAACCACACGGTAGAGGGGCTGACGGAGCCGTTCGAGATCTTCCCCGGGATTCTCGTGCGACCCGGGACCTATACGAACTGGGAAGGCGCCTGGCGCTGGAACACCAACCAGGCAGCACCCTTCTCCTATTCGGGCGGCTGGGACTTCGGTGGCTTCCTGTCGGGCAACCGCACCGGACTGGAGACCACCTTGAACTACCGTTACAAGTCGAAGGTCATCACTTCCGTCACCTGGGAGTACAACGACATCGACCTCACCGAGGGAAGCTTCGTCACCAACCTCGGCCAACTTCGAGTCTCCTATAACTTCACTCCGCTGATCTATCTCCAGGCGCTCGTTCAGTACAACGACCGCGCCGATACCTGGTCCTCGAACGTCCGCTTCAGCTGGCTCAACACCGCCGGGACCGGCTTGTTCGTGGTATACAACGATACCGAGGGGCTCGGCGACGTTCTCATCGGTCCGCAGAACCGAAGCTTTATCGTCAAGTACACCCACCAGTTTGACGTCCTCCGCTGATCGCGTGTCGGAACGCTGGGTCGCTGTCATCGGTATCGCTCTGGTGGCGGCCTTCACGTCCTGCATCTCTCGTGGCGTGGACGTCGTGCCTTTCCTGCCACCAACGGTCGACCCGACGGTCGACGACCTCGTCGCCGAGGTCAACCGGTTCGAGGAGATCCGTTCTCTCGTTCTTCGGGTGGATTTGCAGTTCGAGACCATCGAAGAAGCGGAACAGGGCCGCGGCAAGAAGTACCGGGCCGCCCAGGGCAGGCTTCTGCTGAGGCGGCCGAGCTCGATTCGCCTGAACATCGAGGCCCCTATCTTGAGCGCGAACATCGCCGAGATGGCGTCCGACGGCGAGCATTTCCAACTTCTCATCCACCCGGTCGAGCATCGAGCGCTCATCGTGGGGAGCAACGGCGTTCGCTACGAGGAAGAGGAAGCCAGGATCGCGCAAGACCCCGAGCTCAGTCGTGCCGGGCCGCTGGTAAACATACGACCGCAACACATCACCGACGCATTCTTGATCCCTCCGGTCTCGGTCTACGACATTCCGATACGGAGCGAACAGTTTCTCATCGAGCCCGACACCCGTCCTGGGGCCGAGGTCGGCGACAGGGTCAAGAAGAGCTACTACATCCTGACCACGATCCGCCGGGACGAGAGCAGACCTCGAGTCCAATACTGGTTCGACCGCGTCGGGACTCTCACGCTCCGACGGCTGCAGATTTTCGACGAGGCGGGTCGGCTCGAGTCGGACGTTCGCTACCAGGATTACTTGTTCGATGGCGGCCGAAGGCTTCCTTCCCAGGTTCGGGTCGAGCGTCCCCACGACGACTATACGCTGGTGGTGAACGTCCGACCGGACGGCCTGCAGACGAACCGCGAACTGCCCGACACGGCTTTCGTCGTCACGCCCCCCGCCGAGTGGGCCGGGAGTCTACGCCGAATCGACCTGGACGATCGGGCCAAGGCGGGGACCGAAAGCGAAGCGATCCTGGGAGGAGGAAGGCAGATGAGCGATACGCAGCCGATTGGGATGTGTTGCATCTATCAGATCAAGACCGGAAGGGACGAGGATTTTCGAGCGTTGCTCGAGAAACATTGGCCCGCGCTGAACCGCGTCGGGCTCGTGTCCCCCAAACCGGCGCGCTTCTACCGTGGGTCGAACAAAGCCGGCGCGACGTTCTTCGTCGAGATGTTCGAGTGGAGAGACGGGAATTCTTCCGATGTCGCCCACCAATCACCCGAGGTGATGTCGGTCTGGGAGCCCATGGGTGCTCTCACCGATCACATGGAGTTCATCCAGCTCGACGGTGTCGAAGGCTGAAGCGCGGCTCGAAGAGCTCGACCGGGTGATCACGGCGCTTGCCCACCCGTCGAGGAGGCACATCCTTCTCGTCGTGCGTTTCCGTGGCGGGGAGATGACCGCCGGAGAGATCGCTCAGCGCTTCTCCTGTTCCTGGCCAACGACCAGTCGCCACCTGCGGGTGCTGGAGCGAGCCGGTCTCCTGTCGCACGAAAAGCGGGGCCGCGAACGTTTGTACCGATTGAACCGGAAGCGGTTGGACGTGGTACGGGAGTGGCTGGCCTGGCTGGACAAGTAAGCGCGAGGCTGGACTGCACTTTTTCATCAGCCTGCTGACTAGCGGGCGCCGATGCGGACGTTTCGGTAGACGATTCCGACGATCGACTCCGATCGCTCCTCCACGCCGATCTCGACCCAGTGCTCCTGGGGCTCGTAGCGCGGGCCGTAGGCCGTCCGCATCAAAAGCCGGCCGTCGAGAAAGACTCGAGCCTCGTTGCCCGAGCCCGCAGGGCCCCACTCCACTCGCCATGAATAGGCGTGATTCGGATCCCAATCGAGAAAATTGAATCCGACATCATGCTGCTCTCCGCCGGAGATGAAGCGCATCCTCACATAAGGGGGGTTGTGACCGTTCGTATCGAGCTTCCTCACGTCGACGCGAAAAGGGTTCTCACGATAGCCTCCTTTCGTCGGATCCCACATCCCGAACAACGTGTAAAGATCGGGCTGGGGGTTGAAGGGGGCCAGACCCAGATTGTCCCACTCGACGAAACCGCTGGACAGCGTCGGTACAACGTAGCGAATGAAATCGCTGCGATTCAAAACCTGCCACCCCGACGAAACGAAGCGCCCCCCTGATACTTGGCCGACGGAGCGGCCGTTGGTCAGCGGATCGTCGACGAGGCTGCTACTCTGCGGCGGTGGTGGCGGCGGCGGCGGTTGTTCACCGCTGCCCTCTGCGGGAGGCGTCGTCGGAGGGGATCCAGTCCCGAAGCTCCCGCCTTGTGCATCGCCCAGGCTCGAGGATCCCGTCAGCGGCAGCTCGGGCGACTCCAGCTTGCCGCAGCTCGCGAGCATCGCGACGAGAATACACAGCGCTGCAATCCAGGCGCGCACGATCAGCGATCCGCCTCCTCTTCTGCAGGAATTGCCCCTCGCACGCTCGGTGCAAGAGGCTTTCTCTTTTGCCGCGAAAACGTAATGATAGCACGGGAGGCTCGAAGCTCGATGACACCCATGTGGATTGGCGGCGAGAGCGCCGAGGCGGATTCCAAGGAAGTCTTTCCCGTCGAGAACCCCGCGACCGAGGAGATCGTGGGAGAGGTTCCCCGAGCGCGCGCCCCGGACGTGGACCGGGCGGTGAGGGCTGCCTCGGAGGCCTTCGAGCGCTGGAAGCACGTTCCCGGTCTCGACCGCGCGGAGCAGCTTCACCAGGTGGCCCGAAAGCTGCGCGGACAAAAAGAGACCATCGCTTACACGCTCACGCTGGAAGGGGGCAAGCCGCTCCTCGAGAACCGCGACGAGGTCGAATGGTGCGCCGGAGCGTTCGACTACTACGCCGAGATTGGCCGGAACGACCAGGGCCGAGTCATCGCGCCGGTGCGCGAGCATCAATTCAATTTCGTGCTGAAAGAGCCCTATGGAGTGGTGGCCGCCATCGTCCCGTGGAACTACCCGCTCCTGCTCCTCACGTGGAAGCTCGCCCCGGCGCTCGCGGCGGGAAACACCGTGGTCGTGAAGCCCTCGGAGTTGACGCCTCTTTCCACACTTCTCCTCAAGGACGTCCTCGACGGGCTTCCTAAAGGTGTCGTCAATATCGTGACTGGATATGGCGGCGAAGCGGGTGAGGCCCTGGTGACGCATCCTCAGGTGGACGTCGTCGCGTTCACCGGGAGCGTCCAGACCGGAAGGCAGATCGCGATGAAGGCGGCGGAACAGCTCAAGAAGGTTCACCTGGAGCTCGGCGGCAACGATCCCTTCATCGTCTGCGATGACGTCGACATCGAGATCGCCGCGCGCGGGGCGGCGTTCGCAACCTTTCTCAACATGGGGCAGGTCTGCACCTCCGCGGAACGGTTCTATGTCTTCGAAAGGGTCTACGAGCCATTCCTCGCGAAGCTCACCGCCATCGCCAAGACTCTTCGCATCGGAGATCCCCTGGGGCCCGACGTCGATCTCGGCCCGCTCGCGAGCGCGGCACAGAGGGCAAAGGTCGAGCGCAAGCTCGACGAAGCGACCGCGAAGGGTGCCAAGGTCGTAGCGGGAGGGGCACGACCCAAGGGTCGAGAACGCGGCTATTTCTTCGAGCCGACCGTCCTCACCGGCGTGGATGCGGCGACGGAGCTGTTTCGCGAAGAGACGTTCGGTCCCATCGCACCCGTCGCCATGGTCAAGGATATCGAGGAAGCGACACGGCTCGCGAACTCCTCGCGCTACGGCCTCGGGGCAAGCATCTACACGAACAACCTCGAGTACGCCATGACCGCGGCCAGCCGAATTCGTGCGGGCACCTTCTGGATCAACGACCCGCTTACCGACAACGACGCCGGACCGTTCGGCGGGATGCGCATGTCGGGGATCGGGCGAGAGCTCGGGGTGGAAGGACTGGAGGGTTTCCGGGATACGAAACACATCCATATGGACTACAAGATCCGCGCCATGCCCGATTGGTTTCCCTACAAGTGGTAATCTCCGTGTCGAATGGGAGGTCTCGTATGAACCGGCACGACCGTGACCTGGGCATGAACCGGGCCATCACGCGGCGCGACTTTCTGAACGGGGTCAGCGTAGCCATCGGGGGCACGCTCCTCTCGAGCCCGGTGGCGAAAGCCATGGGGCTTTTGCCCGAGGAGGCCTATTATCCGCCGGCTTTGACGGGAATGCGCGGAAGCCACGACGGATCCTGGGAGACGTCGCACGCCCTTCGAGATGGCCAGGGTTGGAACGAAGTGGCCGATACCGGCGAGCGTTACGATCTGGTCGTCGTCGGAGGCGGGATCAGTGGGCTTTCGGCCGCCTATTTCTACCGGCGCAAGTTCGGCGGCGACTCACGGATCCTGGTGATCGACAACCACGACGATTTCGGAGGGCACGCGAAGCGTAACGAGTTCACTCACGAGGGACGTACTTTCATCGGCTATGGCGGAACGCAGTCGATCGACACCCCATCGAGCTACAGCGCGGAAGCCATGGGGCTGCTGACCGAGCTGGGCGTCGACCTAGCCCGCTTCTACGAGGCGTTCGACCAGGAGCTCTATTCGTCACTCGGGCTCACGCGCGGGACGTTCTTCGACCGCGAGACTTTCGGGGACGATCGTCTCGTTGCCCGACCAACGGGAATGTCTTGGAAGGACTTTGCCGCCCAAACCCCACTGGTCGAAGACGCGCAGAAAGATCTGATTCGCCTCAACGAAGAGGCGATCGACTACCTTCCCGGGCTGTCCCCCGACGAAAAGACAAAGAAACTCGCGGCGACGAGCTATCTCGCTTTTCTCGAAGAGCATGCCAAGGTTCATCCACAAGTCGTGAAGATGCTCTACAAACGAACCCACGGTTTGTTCGCCATGGGGATCGACGGGGTCCCCGCCCTCGATTGCTGGGGCCTGGGCTATCCGGGTTTCCAGGGCATGGGCCCGAGACCCGCCAAGGCTTCCGAGCTATCGCTCACCGCGCGACCTCACCGGGAACCCCAGCCCTACATTTTCCATTTCCCCGACGGAAATGCGTCGATCGCACGTCTGCTGACGCGAAGCCTCGTTCTCGGAAGCGCGCCGGGAGGCACGATGGAGGACATCGTAACGGCGAAGATGGACTACTCGAAGCTGGACGTAGCCGGATCGAGAATACGAGTTCGCCTGCGAAGCACCGGCGTAAGGGTGCAGCATGTCGGAGATCCGGACCGCGCCACCGAGGTCGAGGTCACCTACGTGCGCGACGGGAACGCCGAGAGCGTGCGTGCCCGACACGTCGTGCTGGGCTGCTGGCACATGGTGATTCCCCTCCTCTGCCCCGAGCTCGGCGAAGAGCAGCGGAAGGCACTCGTCTATGGTCCCAAAGTACCGCTCGTATATACCAACGTTTTCGTTCGTGACTGGAAGGCGTTCGAAAAGCTCGGAGTGTCGAGCATCTCGGCCACGAACGGATATCATTCGAGCATCAGCCTCGATTTTCCCGTCAGTCTCGGCGGTTATCGCCATCCGCGCTCCCCGGAAGAGCCAATCGTTCTCCACCTGACCAGAACCCCTTGCAGTCCGGGTGGGAGCTCCCGCGAGCAGCACGCCGCCGGCCGCTACGATCTTCTCGCCACCACGTTCGAGACCTTCGAGCGGGAAACGAGGGCGCAGCTCGGACGCGTTCTCGCGGGCGGAGGTTTCGATCCCTCCCGCGACATCCTCGGCATCACCGTCAACCGCTGGCCCCATGGCTACGCCTACGAGTACAACTCGCTGTGGGATCCGGTGTTCCCCCCGGGCGAAGCGCCCTTCGAGATCGGCCGAAAGCCGTTCGGGCGGATTCACATCGCGAACTCGGACGCCCAGGCCTACGCCTACACGAACGCCGCCATCGACCAGGCTTATCGAGCGGTCTCGGAGATCGGCTGAGCTCGGCTTCAGGGGTCCAGAGAAACACTTGCGAACACCGTTGCCAGTTACTAGCATGATTGGATCCGGATAGAGGAGTATCCAGATGACCACGGCAATCGAAAAACACAAGCCCCTGCTCGACGAGCTGGGCCTCGAAGACGTGAATGCGGGAGCCTGCACTGGCCCGGACGAGTGGCTTTCGGACAGCTCGGGCCAGGAGCTCGTTTCGCTCAATCCGACGACCGGAGCCCCCATCGCCAGGGTGGTCCAGGCCAGCCCCGAGGTCACCGAGCGAGTCATCTCCAAGGCCGCCGCGGCGTTTCACTCGTGGCGGCAGGTTCCTGCGCCGAAACGGGGGCAGCTCGTACGTGACCTCGGCGACGCGATCCGGGAGCGCCGGGAGCCTCTCGGCGATCTCATCTCGCTCGAGATGGGAAAGATCCGGGCGGAGGGACACGGCGAGGTCCAGGAGATGATCGACATATGCGACTTCGCCGTGGGTCTGTCGCGGCAGCTCTACGGCCTCACGATGCACTCCGAAAGGCCCCAGCACCGGATGTACGAGCAGTGGCATCCGCTCGGAGTCGTGGGGGTCGTGACCGCTTTCAATTTCCCCATGGCAGTCTGGTCCTGGAACGCCACGATCGCTGCCGTCTGCGGGGATCCCACCTTGTGGAAGCCTTCCAGCGACACGCCCCTGACGGCCATCGCCGTCCAGCACGTAGCGAACCGCGTCATGGCCGACCACGGTCTCAGTGGCGTCTTCTCGCTCGTGATCGGATCGGGAAGAAGCGTGGGAGATCTCTTGCTGAAAGATCCACGCATACCGCTCGTGTCCTTCACCGGTTCGACCCCGATTGGACGACACGTCGCCGAAACGGTGGCAAAACGTTTTGGCCGCAGCATTCTCGAGCTCGGCGGCAACAATGCCATCATCGTAACCGACGACGCCGATCTCGACATGGCGACCCGCGCGATCCTGTTCGGAGCCGTCGGAACGGCGGGCCAGCGCTGCACCAGCACGAGGCGCATCATCGCTCAGAAAGGAATCGCCAAAAAGCTCTCGGAACGGCTCGTCAAGGCCTACAAGCAGGTTCGTATCGGCGATCCTCTCGACGAAGCCACCCTCATGGGACCTCTGGTCAACACCGGCGCCGTCGAAGATATGTTCGCGGCGCTCGAGAAGGTGAAAGCGCAGGGCGGTGAGATCTTGACCGGTGGAAGGAAGCTTCCGGAGATGGGACCCAACTTCGTCGAACCGACCATCGTGAAGATGCCCGCCCAGACGGAGATCGTGAAAGAAGAGACGTTCGCGCCGATCCTCTATATCCTCGAGTTCTCTGACTTGGAAGAGGCCATCGCCATCCACAACGGCGTGCCTCAGGGACTTTCGAGCGCGATTTTCACCGACAGCATGCGTAGCGTCGAGACGTTCCTCTCGTCTGCCGGTTCCGACTGCGGCATCGCCAACGTGAACATCGGAACCTCGGGCGCGGAGATCGGCGGAGCCTTCGGAGGCGAAAAGGAGACGGGCGGCGGACGAGAGTCCGGCTCCGACGCCTGGAAAGCCTACATGAGGCGACAGACGAACACGATCAACTGGTCGCGGAATCTCCCGCTGGCACAAGGAATAGAGTTCGGGTAGAGCAAGAACCCTCCGCGAATGGATGCCGAGCTCCGTGAGCTGAGACGGCTTCGGCAGCGACCACTTCCGCAGAGATTGCTCGGCTACTTCCGCCTCGGCGGGCCTGGTTTCATGGACGCGGCGCTCACGCTTGGCGCCGGAACCCTCACCGCGGCGATGCTCTCGGGCGCCACCTTCGGGTACAAAACCCTGTGGCTCTTGTGGATCTCCATGGGTCTCGGATTGTTCATGATGGCGGCGATGGCCCGCTTCACGACACGAGGCCATGGCATCGTAGCTCTCCAGAACCGCTATCACGGGGTGTTGTTCGGCTCGGTGATGACCGCGCTCGTGGGTTCGACCGCAGTCGCGATCGTCTTCAATTTTGGCCAGGTCAGCCTGGGCACGCATCTCCTGGAGTCGCTCGCGGCATACGGCGGTCTCTCGTTCCCCCGCGACGTGAACTGGGTGCTCTATACGGCCTTCACCGGCTGGCTGACGCTGAGCTACGGGCGGAAGGGTCGTAGCGGAATCCGATTCGTCGAAACGTTCATGAAACTCTGCATCGCGGTCATGCTCGTCGCATTCGGGGCGTGCCTCGCGGTCACCGGAGTCGACTGGGGCGCTGCGCTACGGGGAACGTTCGTACCCTGGCTTCCCTCGGGTGGCGAGGGCCTCGACCTATTCGTCGCGAGCTCGGCCGCCGCCGTCGGGATCATGGACTGGTTCTTCTTCAACTACGCTGGTCTCGCGCGGGGATGGGGCAAGGAGCACGAGCCCCTCGCTCGCTTCGACATGACTTTCGGGCTGTTTCTGCCGTTCGTGCTCGTGAACTTCCTCGTCGTCGCTGTTTTCGCCGAGACCCTCCTCCCGAGCGCCGCACGCCCCGAGACGGCCACCGAGCTGGCGCGCGCGCTGGAGCCTTTACTCGGTGCCCGATGGGCTCCGGTGCTCTTCTATCTCGGTTTCCTCGCCGTTCCCGTTTCCACCACCGTCGGGATGAGCATCGCCGGTGCCATGGCGATTCATGCCGCTTTCGGCTGGAGCCAGGATACGAGCTCGCTGCGATGGCGGGTGAGTGCGCTTCTTCCTCAGATCGCCTTCGTTGCCGTATGGTATCCCCGACCCGTTTGGCTGGTGATCGCCATCGGGGCCTTCTTGTCCCTCACGGATAACATCGTGGCCTGGTCCTATTATCTGCTCGTGAACGACGAGCGGGCACTCGGCGAGGACCGGTGCCGTTCCCGATTCTGGAACTTCGGCCTTCTCTTGCAGGTGACGCTCTTGAATTGCATCGCCATAATTTACGTGTTCAACCGGCTCGGGTGGTGGGTCCATTGATCTCGAACCTCGAGCATCAACTCGGCCCCTTCCCCCTGCGCGTCTGGGGACTGATCGTCAACTTCGCCGCAAACGGCGTGATGCTCTACGGCGCCGCGGGCTATCTGGCGGACGGCAGTCGGCTGCCGCTTCTCGGCCTGGGAGGCGCGGTCACGATCTCATGCCTCGTTTTGTTGTCGAAGCCGTCGAGGGGTCAATAAGGAGTTGAAATGCCTGTCATGTGGCGCCCCGCGGAAAGCGAGGCCGGCCGATGAACGTCTGGCTGCTTCTCGTCATTGCTTTCCTCGTTCCCCCGCTAGGTATCGTGCTTCTCTGGGCGCGGAGCCGCGCGAGCGTCACTGTGAAGCTCCTGGGCTCACTCGCTTTGCTCGTTCTGAGCTTCGTCCATCTTCATTGGCTGTTCGGGCTGCGCGTCGAGGTAGACGGAACCGGCGCGCGGCCGATCTTCTCGTTCGCGGCGAGAGATAGGCACTACGAGGCTCTGGAGAGAAGCCGAGCGAGGCAGGAACTCGAGGCCTCGGGCTCATCGAGCCGTGGGGACGTCATCGGCGCGAGCCCTTCGGGGCTCGCTTGGCCTCGATTTCGCGGTCCCTCGATGGATGGACACTACCCCGGGAGCATCGTCACGAGATGGCCCGATGCTGGGCTTCCTCTTTTGTGGAAACAGCCGGTGGGCGGTGGCTACGCGTCTTTCGTGATCGCAGGCGGCCGCGCGTTCACGATCGAGCAGCGCCGCGATGAAGAGGTCGTCGCCGCCTACGATCTGGCGACCGGTCGCGAGCTCTGGGCGCACGGCTGGCCCGCCGAGTTCAGGGAGACTCTCGGCGGCCCCGGCCCGCGAGCCACTCCGACCTGGGATGACGCCCTCGTCTTTGCTCTCGGAGCGACCGGCGAGCTGAAAGTGCTCGAGGAGTCCGAAGGTAGAGTCATCTGGGAGCGCAACATTCTCGACGACGCGAGCGCGTCGAATCTGACCTGGGGCATGGCCGCCTCGCCATTGATCGTCGATGAGAAAGTCATCCTGCTCCCCGGAGGGTCGAACGGAAACTCCGTCGTGGCCTACGACAAACGTAGCGGCGCCGCAATCTGGAGCTCTCTCGATGACACGCAAGCCTACACCTCGCCGATGCTCGTCACGCTCTCGGGAATGCCCCAGATCCTCGTCGTAGGGGCGAGGCGCGTCATGGGTATCACCGTCGAGAATGGCTCCCTTCTCTGGGACTACCCCTGGGTAACGAACCAGGGAATCAATGTCGCGCAGCCCGTCGTCTTCGATGGAAACCGCGTCTTTCTGTCGGCGGGCTACGGCCATGGAGCGACGGTGCTGGAAGTCACGCAAGCCGGATCCGGCTTCAGCGCTCGACCGGTCTGGTCCAATGTTCGCATGAAAAACAAGTTCACGAGCTCGGTGCTGCACGACGGCTACCTCTATGGGCTCGACGAGGCGATCCTCGCCTGCGTCGAGGCCGCTACCGGAGAGCTCCAATGGAAGGGCGGCCGCTACGGCTACGGGCAGCTCCTCGTCGCTTCCGGCCATCTCGTCGTTCTCACCGAGCGCGGAGAGCTCGTGCTCGTGGAGGCCACGCCGGAACGACACGCAGAGGTCGCGAGGTTCCAGGCGATCGAGGGAAAGACGTGGAACCACCCGGCGATCGCGGACGGCATCCTGCTCGTTCGAAACGCGAACGAAATGGCCGCCTTCCGGATCGCGCCTTGAGGCATGCCGGCCACTACGACGTCCGATGAATCAGTGAGTCGTGGACGCCCCGCCGACGGCGATGAGCTCGGAGTCGCTCCGCAGCAGCAAGAGGCCATCCGAGATCACTGGAGATGCAAGGAATCGGCCCTCGAGCTGGTTCCGTGAGAGGATCTCGAACTCCCGCGAGGCTTTGAGAACCACGGTCTCGCCACTCTCGCTGACGAAGTAGACCTTGCCATCGCCAGCAATCGGAGCGGCCGAGTAGATGTTTCCCGTTCGCCCTTGAAACAGGCGCTCGCCCGACTCCGCATCGGCCGCCTGGAGGATGCCAGCATCGCTGGCGAGATAAACGACGCCATCGTAATGGACGACCGAAGAGACATAGGGCGCTCCCGTCGGAACGTGCCACAGGAGATGCTCGGTGTCGGCGATATCACCTCGCCCCCCCGGGCGGATCGCCATGTACGGTCCGCTGCGGTAGCCGCGGCTCGTGTAGATCACACCGTCGGCGAAAGAGGGTACCGGGATGGGAAAGCGGTTCGGCTCGACGAAGTACCAGAGTCGTTCCCCTGTCTTCGGGTCGTAGCCTTCTAGCCCCTCGCTCGAGTTCACGACGAGCTCGTCGCCCCGTGGGCCAGTGACGACGGTCGGTGTGCTGTACGAGCTGCGGCTGCCCCGCTCGGCCTTCCATTTCTCCGCGCCGGTTCGCCGGTCGAGCGCGAGCAGGTACGAGTCGGGCTCGTGATCGCACTGGAGGATGAGAGAGTCCTCGTAGACGGCCGGTGAGCTCGAATGGCCCCAGGTGATGGTGTAGGGGGCGTACTCTTTTCCGAGGTGCTTCCCCCAGACCCGCTTGCCCTCGAGGTCGAGAGCGACGATCTGTCCGGTGCCGAACCAGGCGAAGATCCGCTCGCCGTCGGTGACCGGGCTTGGATTGGCGAGGTTCGTCTTGCGGTGGACTTCGGGAAGGGAATCAGAGGTGGACTCGGCGATCAATTCATGATGCCACAAACGCCGCCCGTCGCTCCGGTGAAATGCCTCCACGAGGAAGACGACACCCTCTTCGGTCCTTCCTCCCATCGATCGCTCTTCGGGAAAATCTCCGCCCTGCCCCAACGTCGGGTGGTTGCCGGGGCGAACGTCTCCGCGGCCGATCTGTGAGGTCACCACGATGATCTCGCCGATGGCGATGGGCGATGAAAGGCCTTGACCTCCCAATCGAGCCCTCCAGGCGATGTTCTCGTCCTCGCTCCAGGTGACGGGAAGCCCCTTCTCCGGGCTCACCCCGTTTCCGTTGGGGCCACGCCACTGCGGCCAATCCTCGGCGCTCGCGAGCGCGAACGTCGTGAGTAGTGACAGAACGGTCGAGATCGATTCGTGCATGTGCCCTCCAGGTTCCCTGTCATTCTAGCGACCGAGACGATGGCTTCAAAATGTCGGCAGAGCGGTCTCATGGACCTGTGTTAGCATGCCGGCCTGTCGATGTCTCCGATGAGGCTCGGGTACGCGATCTCGTTTGCGTTCTTGCTCGAAAGCGTGGCTTTCACTTGCCAGGCCTACGCGCAAACGGCGGGGGCGACGACCCCTGACGTGATCGAAGGGGAGCGTTTCTATCGGGCCCATTGCCGCATTTGCCACGGACGAGCCGGCATGGGAGATCGAGGACCGGCGCTCGATCGCGGCGAGTTCGACCGAGCCACGACCGACGACGAGCTGGATGAGATCCTCTTCAACGGAATACCCGGCACGGGAATGCCGGGTGTGGTGGACTCGCAGCGGAAGCGGCGTCAGGTAATCGCCTATTTGCGCTCGCTCGGCGTTCGGGATCGCGAGCCCCCACCCGGCAATCCGGCTTCGGGCGAGGCGATGTTCAGGGGCGACGGAGGCTGCCTCGCCTGTCACATGGTAAACGGCGAGGGTTCTCCTCTCGGACCGGAGCTGAGCGCCATCGGTCGCGCGCGCGCCGCGGCGTCTCTTCGGCGATCACTCCTCGATCCGGATGCGGACGTGGAAAAGCGCTATTGGTCGGCGCGGCTCACGTTTCGGGCGGGCGGGAGCCTGTCCGGCACTCTCATCGACGAGGACACGTTCTCCGTTCGTCTCATGGACCCGGAGGGCAACCTCCACGCCTTTCTCAAGAGCGAGCTCGAGTCGCTACAGCTCGATCGAGGCTCAACGATGACGAGCTACGAAGACGTATTCAGCGCGAGCCAGATCGACGACCTGGTCGCCTATCTTTCCTCTCTCAAAGGCAGGAAGTAGTCATGTCCCAACCGTGGCGGATTCTCGTGTGGCTCGTCGTCTTTCTGCCCGCGATCTCGCAGGCCCAAACGGGCAGCGTGAGCTACGAGAGACTGCTGGGCGACGAAACCGAGCCCGAGAACTGGCTCACTTATAGCGGCGGTTACTTCTCCCATCGCTACAGCCGTCTGGACCAGATCCAGGCGAGCAACGTGACGCGGCTGCGGGTCGAATGGGTGCACCAGGTCGAGACGATGCAGGTGCTGGAGACGAACCCCATCGTCGCCGATGGCATCATGTACATCACCGAGCCTCCGAGCGACGTGGTCGCGCTCGACCTACGCACCGGGCGTCCGTTCTGGAGCTACCGGCACAAGCTCGCGACGACCGCCGACAAAATCTGTTGCGGCCCGGACAATCGCGGCGTGGCATTGCTCGACGGTCGCGTCTACATCGGCACCATCGACGCCCGGCTCGTCGCTCTCGACGCGAGGAGCGGAGGCGTTCTCTGGGACGTCGAGGTCGCCAATCCCGAGAGCGGTTACAGCATCACGAGCGCGCCGCTGGCAATCAAGGACAAGATCGTGACCGGCATCGCCGGTGGCGAGTACGGCATTCGCGGCTTTCTCGATGCCTACGATGCGAAAACCGGAAAGCGCGCCTGGCGCTTCTACACCATCCCCGCGCCCGGCGAGCCGGGAAACGAGACGTGGGGCAACGACTCGTGGAGAACGGGCGGCTCACCGACCTGGGTGACGGGCGCGTTCGATCCCGGCCTCAATCTCGTCTATTGGGGAACGGGCAACCCCGCGCCGGATTGGAACGGCGATCTCCGGCCGGGGGACAATCTCTATTCGGACAGCGTCGTCGCCCTCGACGCCGACAGCGGAGAGCTCCGCTGGTACTTTCAGTTCACGCCCCACGACACACACGATTGGGATGCCTGCCAGACGCCCATCCTCGTCGATGCCGACTGGGAGGGCCAGAGACGCCGGCTCATGCTCTGGGCGAACCGAAACGGTTTCTACTACGTGCTCGACCGTGAGACGGGCGAGTTCCTGAGAGCGCGAGAGTTCTCCAAGCAGACCTGGGCCGAGGGTCTCGACGAGCACGGCCGTCCAATTGTTCTCCCGGGAAGCGATCCCACCGAGGAAGGGACCCTCGTCTTTCCCAGTTGCTGCGCCACGGCCAATTGGTGGCCTTCGAGCTACAGCCCTCGCACGGGTCTCTATTACGCCGCAGCGGTCGACGGCGGCGCCGTCTACTACAAAGGCGAGGACGAGTACAACGAGGGCGATCAGT
>DASPGQ010000404.1 GCA_035620555.1 Vicinamibacteria bacterium | reverse complement strand
TCAGCATCCATTGCGGCTCGCGCGGTCTGGGACATCAGATAGGAACCGACTACCTGCGCTCCATGGTCCTGGCGGCGCCGAAGCACGGAATCGATCTGCCCGATCGAGAGCTCGCCTGCGTGCCACTGAGGTCCGACATCGGCAAGCGATATCTCGGTGCCATGCGTGCCGGAATCAACTGTGCCCTGGCGAATCGCGAGATCATCACCCATCTCGTCCGGCAGGCCGTCCAAGGAATTCTGGGAGACGCCGACCTGACGCTTCTCTACGACGTCTCTCACAACACGTGTAAGGAGGAGGAGCACGGGGTCGATGGAAAACGAAAACGACTCTTCGTCCATCGAAAGGGAGCCACACGCGCCTTCGGCCCGGGCTACGCGGACTTGCCCCCGGCGTTCCTAGACGTCGGTCAACCGGTTCTCATCGGAGGAACGATGGGAACCGCTTCTTACGTCCTGGTGGGTACGAAGGAGAGCGAAGAGCGTTCCTTCGGCTCCGCTTGCCACGGCGCCGGTCGCGCCATGAGTCGCCATCAGGCGCTGAAGCGCTGGCGCGGCCGCGACGTCATCGAGTCACTCGGAAGACGCGGAATTCTGATCCGCGGCCACTCCTACCGAGACGTCGCCGAGGAGGCGCCCGAGGCCTACAAGGACGTCGGCCAGGTCGTAGAGGCCGCCGACCGCGCGGACCTCGCCCACAAGGTGGCGAAGCTCGTCCCCCTCATCTGCATCAAGGGTTGACGACGAGTCGGTTCGGCGAGTGCACCCGTCGTCAGTCGCCGACAGCGAGCCGGATCGCCCAGAGGAGGCCGACTCCGAGAACGAAAGACCCAAAATTGACCAGATTGACCATGGCGCTGTGATGTTTGTTCACCTCGGGCACCAGATCTGAGGCGCCGATGTAGATGAAGTTTCCCGCCGCGAAAGGAACGAGCAAGGTGACGTTCACGGCCGCGGAGGCCAGGTAGGCCACGATCCCTCCGAGAAGGAACGACAGACCAGACAGTAAGTTCAAGAAAAGCGCGTGCCCTTTCTTCCATCCCCCGTGGACCAGCACGCCGAAATCCCCGAGCTCCTGCGGCACCTCATGGGCGGCTGCGGCAAGCCAGGCGGCGATTCCCAGTCGCACATCCAAGAGGAATACACCGGCCACGCCGAGACCGCCGAGGAAGTTGTGGAGACCATCGCCCAGCAGGATGAGGTAGGTGAGCGGCTGCTTGCAATCGGCGGACGCACGATGGCAGTGATGCCAGTGAAGAAACTGCTCGAGCGCCAGAAAGATGGTGAACCCCGCCATGACCCAGAGCGCGGCGCTCGTCATGGAGAGTCCACTTCCCGTGGCTGCGGGAAGCATGTGAAAGAACGCCCCGCCCAGCAGTGAGCCCGCGGCGAAGGCCACCAGCGGGGCAACGATTCGTTCCAGGGTTTCCTCTCGTAAGAGGAGGGTCACGCTGCCCACGAGCGCGAGCACGCTCATGAGTATCCCGCTTCCCAAGATCCAGACGAGGGTCGTCAATTAACCAACTCAATGACCTATCTTGACGTCAGACCACTATGGGCAGAACGAATCACTCGACGAGGCAGCGCGGTCAATCGCTCTCGAAGCTCAGCGATACGACCGCCGCTGGCTCCAGTAACCGGAAGGTGAAGGACTCGGACAGGTATAGACGGACTTTTCGGGTGTCATGGCTGTGATAGCCGATCGAGAGCTCCTGACCGAGACTGAGCTCGAAGTCTCCGCCGCGCAGTGAGACCACGTAACCTCCCGTGACATCGTCACAGTGGATGATGGGTCCGTCGAGAAGCGAGCCGATGCGTCTCAGAAGCGGGTAGCCGGATGCGGCGCTCGCAGCGTAGCGGAAAGGCTCGGGCCCGAGGAGCAATGCGTAGGCCCCTCCAATGGAGGCCTTCTCGAGCCGCATGACCGCTCCCGAAATCGTTTCCAGGAACGCCTCTTCGCGCGCGTGGAGCTTCATCTTCGGATGCCGGTCCGCGCTCGAGAGACCGACGATGCCCGAAGGCTCGAATCCATCGAAGATCGCTCGGTCCTCGAACCGCGCGGCCTCGCGAGCGGCGCCGATGAGAGGTTCCAAGTCGACGTCCTTGGCGCCTCTCTCCAGATTGTCGAGCTCCCAGACGTCGAGCTCGAACGGCGCTCGGACTTCCACCAGAGGCTGGACACGGTGAACGCCGTAGGCGATCTTCGATCCCTGAAGCTGCTCGGCGGGAACGTCGAGGCGGCCGAGACCTACGGCGGCGAAGTCGACCCCCTTCGGACCAACGACATCCACGAACCGGCGAGCCGTCAATTGAGACTTCAACACCTGGCTTGCGGTCTCGTCGATGAGCTTCCAGGCTGCGTCCGTCAACGGCGCGAGCTGTCGCTTCAACAGGTCCATGTCATTCCGCTCCCTTCAAGCTTCCGATCGCGAGATCCCTCGAGGGGGTGGAAGATTCGGATCTCGACTCCATGGCCTCCTCGACCTCGAGGACGGGTGCTTCGGTGAACAGGTAAGTCCGCAACTGCTCGCTCCAACCCGGCATGTTCCGTCGCAGCCACTCGAGGACCATGCAAGCGTGCTCGATCTCCTCATCCCGATTGTGCGCCAAGATCGCCCGAAGCTGCTCGTCCTTGCAGCAGACGACTCTCTGGTGATACCAATCGATTGCTTCGATCTCTTCTTTGAAGCTCGTGAGCGCACGGTGGAGGTTTCGGTCGTGATCCGAAAGTTCTTCGAAAGGTTCGTGGTACTGGGTCATGGAACGGACTCCCGCGAATCGTGATTGAAGGTACCGTGAAAGCGCCTGAGTATAGCAAGTTGCGCGTGGTTGTCTACCCATGGGACAGCCTATTCTCGCGTTCCGTGCTAGGGCCTTTTGTCGAGCCAACTAGGGATGTGCCCGGTTCCCCGAGACCGCTGTTGTTGCTAAGTGATCGGTCAAGTCGCAGCAGTCGGAGGAGAAGCATGCGCTACCAGATCTTCGAGATCGCCATTGCAGCGTGCCTGTTCCTGGGTTGCCAGGAGACAGGGGGGCCATCAGCGCGCGGGTTCGCTTTGCCCGCGGGCGATGCCGAGCAGGGTCGAGCGGCTTTCGTCGAGCTCAAGTGTTACACGTGCCATGAGGTCGCTGGACTCGAAAGGGAACTGCCCCGGCCCACGGCCACTCCGGTGGTCGACGTGAAGCTCGGTGGACTGGCAATGCGAGAACCGACCGACGGAGAGCTCGTGACTTCAATCGTGAACCCCCCGCACGACCTGTACCCCGGAGGTGAGGAGGAGAGGATCACGAGCGGGGGAGAGTCGAGGATGGCCAACTATAACGAGGTCATCACCGCTCAGCAGCTGATCGATCTCGTTGCATTTCTTCACGAACGGTACGAAACCACAACCGCCGAAGGCGGATCGC
Source organism: Vicinamibacteria bacterium (assembly GCA_035620555.1). Taxonomy (NCBI): domain Bacteria; kingdom Pseudomonadati; phylum Acidobacteriota; class Vicinamibacteria; species Vicinamibacteria bacterium. The sequence goes on along the minus strand of DASPGQ010000404.1, from coordinate 6,952 downwards.
GACAACCATGACCGAAGTTGCTTGACCTCCGGACCCGAGATCCGGGGATTTTTTTTCGCCAAAAAGAAAGGCTGGGATTCATGAAAGTGGAGAAGCTGATGAAGTCCGATGTCGGGGTGTGCCATCCGGGCGATCCGGGTGCCATCGCCGCCAAGATCATGTGGGAAAGAGACTGCGGCGCCGTTCCCGTGGTCGACGACCGCTTGCAAGTCGTCGGGATGATCACCGATCGCGATCTGTGTATCGCCTCTTATCTCCAGGGGAAGCCTCTCTACGAGATTTCCGTGGCGGGGGTAATGAGCCAGCAGCTCTGGACGTGCCGGCCCGACGATGATATCTCCGGCGCCGAGAAAGTGATGAGAGAGCACCAGGTTAGGAGGCTGCCGGTCACGGACGAGGAGGGCCTTCTGAAAGGCATCCTGTCCCTGAACGATATCGCCCTCGAAGCGGCGAACGAAGCAAAAACCAAAACGAGAAAGACCGAAGTCAGCTTCACCAGCGTGGCCCAGACGCTAGTCGATATCAGCGTCCCACACTCGAGGCGGGCGGGGGCATCACCGACGCAGCCGCGGCGACGCAAGGCCGCAAAAAAGCGGTCTCAATTGTCCTCGGCGCCGCCCTCGTCTCCGACCGATCGCCGGGGACCGGAAAAAGGATTGTGACGGCCGAAACACTTCCGCGCATCGTTCTGTTTCACTAGCCTCACGACGATGGGTGGCCGGTGCGGTGGCACCCTCGAGCGTTGCGCTCATGTTCACTTTACAATCACCCAATGATGCGCGCGAGGAGACGCCCCACCCGAGGACTGCAAATCCCCTCCGCTAGGGTACTCCTCACCCCAGCTAGGGGAACTCATAGTTCGCTAAATGTAAACCGCTTACCCGCGAGCGGCGTCTAAGAAAGCGTGTCTGACGACCGAAAGGGGGCGAAGGCGTGACTTCGATCCTGCAAGAGCTCAAGTACGCGCTGCGGTCGCTTTCGAAGAAGCCGTCGTTCACGTTCGTCGTCGTGGGGACGCTCGGCCTCGGTATCGGCGCGAATACGGCCATTTTTGGAGTCATCAAGGCGATTCTTTTGTCGCCCCTGGCCTACGAGGACCCTGACCGCGTGGTGATGGTCTGGAGTCGGTGGCAAGGTTGGGACAAAACGTGGGTCTCGAACGCCGAGCTGCTCGACTACGAAGAAAGGGCAAAGACGCTCTCCCGGATCGGCGCCTGGTCGAGCCGCAGCGTCAATCTCACCGGGGAGGGAGAGCCCGAGCGGGTTGCCGCGGCTGCCGTCACCGAGGGGCTGTTTCCCGCTCTCGGGGTCAGTCCCTTCCTCGGGCGCGCGTTCACGCCCGAGGAGGACAGGCCGGGAAACGACGCGGTGGCCATTCTGGGCTGGACCCTCTGGCAAAGGCGTTACGGCGGCCGTGCCGATATCGTGGGGCGCAGCGTCGAGGTCGACGGCCATCGGCGAACCGTCGTGGGCGTCATGCCCCGAAGCTTCAAGCTTCCACTCGACTATCAGGAAGAGGGCTCGACCGAGCTTTGGGTTCCCCTCGCCATCGATCGACAAAACCTTTCCCGCGGAAGCCATGGGCTGTTCGCCGCGGCCCGCCTGACTCCGGGTGTGAGTGTCGCGCAAGCCACGGCCGATTTGAAAGCGATCACCGCGCAACTGACGGAAGAAGGCCTCTATCCGCCTCAAATGCGTTTCGAAGCGTTTGCCGTCACCGTGGCGGACGAAGTCACCGGCAGCATCCGTCCGGCTCTGGTGGTTCTGCTCGTCGCGGTCGGGTTTCTGCTCCTCATCGCGTGCGCGAACGTCGCGAACTTGCTACTCGCACGCGCCGACGCCCGACAGCGGGAGATTGCCGTTCGGACCGCGCTCGGCGCTTCTCGCCGTCGGCTCGTGCAACAGCTTCTCATCGAGAGCATCGTGCTCGCCTGCCTCGGGGGCGCGCTCGGGTTGGCTCTCGCCTACGGGGGAACGGTCGTCCTGAGGGCATGGAGCCCGGGAAGCGTTCCGCGGGTTGCCGAAGTGGGGGTGGACGGTACCGTCCTTCTCTTCACTCTCGCAGTTTCGGTCGCCACCGGCGTCCTCTTCGGCCTGGTGCCTGCCCTGAGGGCCTCCCGGCTCGATATTGCGGACGCGTTCAAGGAGGGCAGCCATGGCTCGACGGTCGGCGCGAGGAGGCAGTGGCTTCGGCGAGCGCTGGTCGTGAGCGAGCTCGGGCTGGCCGTGGTTCTTCTCATCGGCGCCGGGCTTACACTTCGGAGTTTTTGGGAGCTAAGGAAGATCGAGCCCGGGTTCGATGCGTCGAACGTGCTTACCTTCCGACTGTCCCTGCCGCAACCAACCTACCCCGATCCCATGGATGTCGTTCGTTTCTACAACGAGCTCCTCGAGAAAGTCCGATCCATCTCGGGCGTCCAGCACGCGGGTGCGGTGCGTCTCCTGCCGCTCACCTCGACCATGGGCGATTGGAGCATCGTGATCGAGGGTCGGGAGCCGCGCCCTGGAGACAACCCGAAGGGGGACTGGCAGGTGGTCTCGGAGGGGTACTTCGAGGCGATGGGAGTCCAGCTCGCAGAGGGGCGAGGAATCGGTCGGGAAGATCGCGCCGAGACGGTCCAGGTCGTGGTCATCAACCAAACCATGGCCAACATCTACTGGCCCGGAGAGAGCGCCATCGGAAAGCGCTTTCGCATGGGCGGGCCCGATCGGCCGTGGATCACGATCGTCGGTATCGTGAAAGACGAGCGACAGAACGAGATCAACGAGATCGTGAAAGAGAAGTTCTATCGACCGATGGCGCAGTTTCACGTTTCGAGCGGGTCCCCGACTCGGGCCATGACCTTGGTGGTGAAGACCGCGGCTGACCCCAGCAGTGTGCTCGTCCCCATACGCGACACGATCCGTTCCTTGGATCCCAACGTGCCGGTTTACGACGTTCAAACGATGGAGGACGTCGTGTCGGCCTCCGTCTCAGAGCCCCGGTTCACGCTGATGCTCCTCGGCTTGTTCGCCTGTGTGTCCCTGATTCTGGCGTCGGTCGGGATTTACGGCGTGCTGTCCTACCTCGTTGGGCAGAGAACGCACGAAATCGGGATCCGGATGGCGCTAGGAGCGGGAGCCGGGGCCGTGCTTCGCATGGTGTTGAAGCAGGCTGCCCTCCTTGCCCTCGCCGGGGTGGTTCTCGGTGTGGCGCTCGCGCTCGGTCTGACGCGCCTGATGACGGGTCTGCTCTATGGTGTGCGGCCGACCGACCCTCTGACATTCTCGGGTATCGTCGTTGTGCTCGTTTCGGTCGCCCTCGTGGCCTCCTATGCCCCCGCACGCCGGGCGGCGCGCGTCGATCCGATGCGCGCGCTTCGGACGGAGTAGAATCGGTCTCACAAAAGATCTAGCGTCGTGCCGACCGCGACGTCTTCATCGTACGAGATTCTTGCGTGCGCGCTTTCTGCTCGCTCGATTAAACGAGGAGTTGGGTGGCTCCTGCGTCAAACAACCCATTGTGAAGCGGCAGTCCTGTCGATTACGACAATAGGAACGGCTCGGAACCGGCACATTTCTTGCTCCTCTTGGATGCGTGAGCGAAGTTCTGCGCATTCGATTTCATGGACGAGGTGGCCAGGGGATGAAGACCGCGAGCCGTATTCTCGGCTCGGCGGCCTTCGATGCGGGATTCGTGGTACAGGACTCCCCGACGTACGGGGCCGAGCGTCGCGGCGCGCCGCTCGCCGCCTTCGTGCGGATCGGACGCGAGAGCATTCTCGAGCGCGGCGCGATCGAGCGCCCTCATCTCGTGGTCGTCTCCGACGACACGCTCCTGGACGACCCAGGAGCCGCACCCCTCGCTGGGTGCCGCGAGGACACAACTGTGCTCGTGAACTCCACGCGTGAGCTGAATATTCCCCCACGGTTGGTCCACGCCGACTTCACCGCGATGGTCCTGGAAAGGACGGGGCGAGTCGAGAGCCTCAGCACGGCTCTCGGCGCAGCGGCATCGCGGCTGATCGGACTCGATCTTGCCGAGTGTCTCGCCGGGGTCGAGCACGAGCTCGCGCAGGCTTCCCTCGATGCTGGACAGAGAGCGCTCAACCTGGAGCTCGCACGCGAGGTCTACGAGCTGGGAAGCTCGTGGGCGCCCGTCCCCTGGCCGGAAGACGAGGCCGTCGAGACTGCGACTCCGGCCGTTCTCGTCGAGCTCGCCCTCGATCCGGCGCGGCGCGCCACACCGAGCGTCTATGCTTCCGCCAACTCGCCGGCGCGGCGCACGGGAAGCTGGCGTCAGTTTCGCCCCGTACTCGAGCCGGAAAAGTGCAACCGTTGCTGGCTGTGTTTCGTGTGGTGCCCCGAGGCGGCGATCGCGCTCGACGAGAACGAATTCCCCCAGGTGAGCTACGACGTCTGCAAAGGATGTTTGCTTTGCGCCCACGAATGTCCCACGCAGGCGTTCCGGGTCGAAAGAGAGGTGCGCGCATGACCCGAGAGCTTCTGACCGGGAACGCGTCCGCGGCTTGGGGTGCTCGCTTGGCTGACGTGGACTACGTTCCCGCGTTTCCCATCACTCCGCAAACCGAGATCATCGAGCTTCTGTCGCGATGGGTGACGGAAGGAGAGCTCGCCGGACGCTTCGTCACCTTCGACTCCGAGCATTCGATGCTCACGGCGGCCGGTGCCGCCGCCGCCACGGGAGCGAGAGTCTTCACCGCGACCTCGAGCCAGGGTCTCTTGTACGGGTTCGAGATGCTCTACACGATGGCGGGCTGGCGGGTTCCCCTGGTCCTGGTCAACGTTTCTCGGGGGTTGTCGTCACCGGTCACTCTCGAGGCGGATCACAACGACGTCCTCTCCGCCCGAGATACGGGATTTCTTCAGATTCACGCCGAGACCTGCCAGGAGGTCCTGGACTCGGTTCTCATCGGCTACCGCCTCGCGGAGAGCGAGGACGTCGCGCTCCCCGTGCTCGTCAACATGGACGGATTCACGCTCTCGTTCACGCGCGAGCCCGTCGACCTGCCCGACGCCGATCGCGTTCGCGAGTTCCTACCCTCCTACGAACCGAGGCACGCTTTCATTCGTGGAGACGAGCCCATGGCGCAGGGCACCGCGGTTCTCGGTGGTTTCGCTTACAGCTATTTTCGCTACCAGCTCCACCTCGCGCAGCGACGAGCGCTCGAAGTCCACGAGCAACATGCGCGAGCCTTCCACGAGGCGTTCGGGCGCTTTTATGGACTGATCGAGCTCTTCGAGATGGACGATGCGGACTTCGTGCTCGTAATGTCCAACGCGTTCGCCACCAAGGGCAAGGCCGCCGTGCGACGACTTCGTGCGCGGGGCGTCAAGGCGGGACTCCTTCGCCTCCGCGTGCTGAGACCGTTTCCCGGTGAGGTCATCGCTCGGGCGTTGTCGGGTCGCAAGGCCGTCGGCGTGATCGACCAGAACCTATCGCCCGGAATCGGAGGCATCACGTTCCAGGAGATTGCCGCCGCACTATACGGCACCCGAGAAGCGCCGGCGCTCCTGAGCATCATCGGGGGGCTCGGAGGAAAGAACCTCTCCGATCCCGAGCTCGAGTCCATCTTCCATGATCTGGAGCGCGCCGCGGCAGGCGATCCGGTGCCGAGCCCGAGGCTCCTGTACACCGAAGCGGAAAAAGAGCGCATGGAGGGACTGCTGCATATCGCGGGAAAGGGGATACTGTCGTGAGCGCGTACGCCAGCACCGAGCTGCGGGCCATCAAGAATCTGAAACAGATTGCGAGAGCCGAGCCCATTATGCCGGGCACGTCGATCTGCGGGGGGTGCGGCGGTCTCGAGGCCCTTCGCCTCGCGGCGAAGGCGCTCGGCGAGAAGACGGTGTTCGTGAACGCCGCGGGTTGCTTCACACTCCTGGCCGTTTTCCCATACACACCGTTGAAGGGCTCCTGGCTCTATACGAACATGGCGAGCGCCCCTGCCGGGGCCCAGGGGGTGCGAGACGCTCTCGATGTCCTGCTGCGGAAAGGGAGGCTCCGCCCCGAAGAAGACGTCGACGTCGTCGTGGTCGCGGGCGACGGCAGCACCTATGACATGGGGCTCTCCTCGACTTCGGCGGCGATTTTCCGAAACCTCGATTTCTGGTATTTCTGCTACGACAACGAGTCCTACGGGAACACCGGGGTCCAGATGTCGAGCGCCACTCCTTACGGCGCACGAACGTCCACGACCCCGGTGACACCGGCGACCCGCGAGGGGACCGAGCACGGCAAGAAGGATCTCTTCGAGATCTGGCGTGCGCATCGGCCGCCGTACATCGCGACGGTATCGGCTCGTTACCCGGTGGATCTCACCAACAAGTTTCTGAAGGCGCGAAGGATGAAGGGTCCCAAGCTGTTCATCGCCCACGCTCCGTGCCCGACGGGGTGGCTCTACGATCCCGAAGAGACAGCGCACTACGCGCGGCTCGCGGTCGACACGGGACTCTTTGCCTTGAAGGAAGCGGTGAACGGCAACGTGACCCACACGCTCGTTCGCAAGCGGCGCCGCCCGGTCGAGGACTACCTGAGAGGCCAGGGCCGCTACCGGCATCTGTTCGAGCCCGCGAGGAACGAAGAAGCTCTCCGACTGATTCAGGAGCAGGTGGATCGATATTGGGAATCCGTGAAAGGATAGCCGATGCCCCTCCCCGACGACCTTTTGCGTCCCGGGATCGAGCTGCGAGAAACCCATATCTCCTGGGTCTTCTTGAGCGCAAACGAGGTGTGGAAGATCAAGAAACCCGTCGAGCTCGGGTTTCTCGACTTCAGCACGATCGGCAAACGGCGGGAGGCGTGCGACGCGGAAGTCCGCCTGAACCGCCGCTTGGCGCCCGGCGTGTATCGAGGAGTCGTTCCCGTTCGCCGGGACGAAGCTGACCACCTGTCCATCGATGGTACCGGAGCGGTGATCGATTGGGCGGTCCACATGAGGCGCCTTCCCGA
>DASPGQ010000403.1 GCA_035620555.1 Vicinamibacteria bacterium | reverse complement strand
TCCGCGATTCGCAACGACCCATCTCGCGATGGTCGTCCCCGTTGTCTTCGGATCGTCCGGTTCGTCCATGACTTCACCGGGAACGATGTTCTCGGATCGGCAGCCTGTCTGAGACGAAACGTACAAGATTCCGGTCTCGGGGTCTGCGGACGTGGGACCATAGATGTTCGTCGCACCGTTGGGGCAGAGCACGAACGAACGAAGGCCGGAGGGATGGTCCGTCTGAATCGGCGCGTTGAAGATGGGTCCGATCTTGTAATCCTTGACGATGTCCAACGCCTCCTGCCGGAGCTCGGGCGTGAAATCGATAAGATCGTCTTCGGTCAACCCCTGCAGGTCATAAGGCGAGGGCCAGGTGGGAAACGGCTGCGTGGGTGAAAGCTTCTCCCCCGGGAGATCCGACTGGGGGACCTCACGCTCCTCGATCGGCCAGACGGGCTCTCCCGTCTCCCGGTCGAACGTAAAGGCCCAGGCTTGCTTGGTAGTCTGGACCACGATCGGGCTCGGGCGGCCATCGACGTCAACATCCAGAAGGACGGGAGCCGTCGGAATATCGTAGTTCCAGATGTCGTGGTGGACCAGCTGAGAATGCCATCGCCGTTCGCCCGTCGCGACGTCCAGGGCGAGAAGGCTGGTTCCAAAGAGATTGTCCCCGGGCCGGAACCCGCCGTAGAAGTCGAGCGTCGGCGGATTGGTGGGAATATAGACGATACCGCGCTCGGGGTCGGCCGACATGGGCGCCCACGAAGAGACATCTCCTATCGTCTTCCAGGCATCGTTCTCCCAGGTCTCGTGACCGAACTCGCCCGGTCGAGGGATGACGTGGAACTTCCAGAGGTACTTTCCGGTTCCCGCGTCGTAGGCAAGGATGTCGCCCGGTATGTTCTCGATGCGCGTCTGATAGTAGCCCTGCTCATGGACGTTCCCCACGACGACCACACCGTTCACGACGATCGGAGGCGACGAGGTGCTCAGGTTTCCGAGGTCCTTCGGGATTCCTCGATCCGGGTCGTAGGTGTAACCGGAGTCGAGCCAGGGCTCCCAGTCACGAACGAGGTCGGGGAGCATGTCGACGATGCCGCTCTCGGGAAAGCCAGGTAGCGGCACCGGCTTTCCCCATCCCTGAAGATGTCGGCCGGTCTTGGCATCGAGAGCGTGCAGGAAGAAAGCGGGGCTCGTGTAGAAGATCACGCCGCGGCCGTCCACTTCGGCGAAGGCTACGCCCTTCCCGTAGTTGTTCCGCATGCCCCGCTCGTAGCGAGTCGTGTGAGGCTCGCGGTACGTCCAGATCGTTTCACCGGTCGCCGGATCGATTGCGGCGACGGTGCGGCGGTACCCGGCCACGGTGTACAGCAATCCATCGACGTAAATGGGAGTCGATCGGAAGAGGAAGTCGACCGTCGGGCCGAAGTTGTCTCCTCTCCATAGCCAGGCCTGCTCGAGATCCTCGAAGTTGCCGGCATCGATTTGATCCAGAGGTGAGTAGCGAGTGTGCCCAGCGTCTCCACCGATGGTGCGCCACTCGCCAAACGAGTTACCGCGCTCCTGCGCGGTCGCGGCTGCGCCCGCGGCCAGCACGAGCACGACGCACGGAAGAATCGTGCCGCGCTTTGGTGAGCCACCCGCATTCGTGATCACGATGAGCTCCTCCTGACGCACGACGTTCGCGAAGATATCACGGCGGTCTGGTCGCTCGCTTCTCGGGCGTCTCAATTCCGTAGGTGCGGCGGGGTTCCGTACGGATTCAGCTCGGCCAGGTTCACGTTCTCGTATGGGAGAGCATCCAGGAACGTGGTCTCATCAGATCATCCTCCCGTCGCGGCCGAATCGTCGTGAAGGCGGATTCTATCAGCTCGACCACGACGGCGAGGCTCGGAGGGGTATCCTTTCGCTACCCGAACGGGACACGGTATAGACTCTTCAAAGCGAAGGAGTACCATGCGAGTCGTCACGATCATCCAGACGATTGGCCTTTCGTTCTCATTCATCGGCGCGCTTGCCGAACACGGGCAAGTGGCTCACGCGCAGTCCTGGACACCACCCTCCAGGGAGGAGCGCTGCCCTACCAAGTGGGGGGCCGGAGACGAGCGGGGCGCGGCGAA
>DASPGQ010000402.1 GCA_035620555.1 Vicinamibacteria bacterium | reverse complement strand
GCTCTGGAAGCCCTTGCTTCTCGCACTGCCCCTGTTCCTCCTGTCGGTGGGGGCGCTCCTAATCCAGGCAACCACGAGTGCCCTGCACGCGCGTTTCGTGACGAAGCCGCGCTCCCGCTGGGAACGCTGGAAATGGGTCGGCCTTACAGGCTGCCTGCACCTGCTTCAACCGCTGGCACGCTTGTGGGGCCGCCTGACGGCCTCACCGCGTCATGCGTCGTTACGGGGTTGGGTCTTCCCTGGGCCGCGAAGCTGGAGCGGATGGACCGAGAAGTGGCGAGCCCCGGAGGAGCGGTTGCAGTCTCTCGAATCCGTCCTTCGAGCCGATGGCCAGCTCGTTGCTCGTGGAGGCGAGTTCGACAGTTGGGATCTGGAAGTTCGAGACGGAATGCTGGGCTCGGTACGCGCCCTCATGGCGGTCGAAGACCACGGAGGCGGGGCCCAGTTGGTCCGGTTTCGTCTGTGGCCCAGGCTTTCCCGGGTGGCGCTCACCATGCTCGCGATGCTCTTTCTTCTCGCCGCTCTCGCGGGCGCCGACGGAGCCTGGTTGGCCTCGATGATCCTTGGCTCGATTGCCTTCGCCTTCCTGACCAGCGCATTCATCGGTTGGGGTCAGGTTACCGGTGCCTATGTGCGGGCGGTCGAGCAAACGGGGGTCGCACAGGAAGCGTCGTCTCGATGAAGTCCCGCGATCTCGCCGTCCTGCGCTGGCTGATCCAGGAGGCACGGCCTTACTGGCCCCACATCGTTGCCATTTTCCTACTCAGCCTGCTGGCGACGCCGCTCGCTCTCCTCACGCCGGTGCCGATCCAGATCGCTGTCGACAGTGCCATCGGTTCCGAGCCACTGCCCGCCTGGCTCGAAGGCGTGTTGCCGCTAGACCTCTCCCGCTCGCCAACGGGCGTGCTCTGGCTGGCGACGGGCCTTTTGATCGGGATTGCGCTCCTGAATCAACTCCAGGCGATGGCCGCTTCGGTGCTGAGCACCTATACGGCGCAAAAGCTGGTCTTGCGAATCCGCGCGAAGCTCTTCCGCCATCTCCAACGACTCTCGCTTTCCTACCACGACTCGAGAGGCACGTCCGACTCCGCTTACCGGGTGCAGCACGACGCCATCGCCGTGCAGTCGCTCCTGATCGACAACTTCATCCCTTCGGTGACCGCGTGCTGCACATTGGTTGCGATGCTCTACGTCACCTATCGGCTCGACGCGCAATTGGCATCGGTCGCTCTCGCGGTATCACCACCGATCCTGTTCCTCGTGCGCAGCTACCGCCCGCGCATGCGACGGGAAGCGCGACAGGTGAAGCGGTTCGAAAGTGCCAGCTTTTCCGTGGTGCAAGAGGCGCTCGGCGCATTGCGCATCGTCAAGGCCTTCGGCCAGGAAGATCGCGAGCAGAAACGTTTTTTGGATTGCTCGAACGAGAGCCTGCGGGCGCAGATACGTCTCGCCCTCGCCGAAGGCAGCCTCGGTCTCTTGCTAGGTCTCGCCATGGCCCTGGGCAGCGCCGCGGTCCTATATATCGGCGTACGCAACGTCAGGGCGGGCACTCTCACTCTGGGGGAGCTCTTGTTGATCATGACTTACCTGGCGCAGCTCTACAGCCCGCTGAAGACCCTGGGCCGAAAGGCGGCCAGCTTGCAACGCCATCTGGCGAGCACCGAGCGGATGTTCTCCGTCTTCGACGAGACACCGGACATCATCGAGCGAGCCGCCTCGCGCCCGATCGCTCGGGCGAAGGGCGCGGTGACGCTGCGTGGCGTCACGTTCGCCTACGATCCGGGTCATCCCGTCTTGAGCGACGTCTCGATCGAGATCCCTGCCGGCACCCGCGTAGGCGTCGCTGGCGAGACCGGTGCAGGCAAGACGACGCTCATGGGCCTCTTGATCCGCTTCCACGATCCGACCGCCGGTCAGATCCTCCTGGACGGAGTCGACCTTCGCGATTACAAGGTGGCCGACCTCCGCGCTCAGTTCGCCATCGTTCTCCAGGAGTCCGTGCTGTTCTCGACCAGCATCGCGGAGAACATCGCCTACGCCAGGCCCGACGCGAGCGAGGAGAGCATCGTTAGTGCGGCGAAGGACGCGAACGCCCACGACTTTATCGTCCGCCTGCCGGACGGCTACGAGACCCAGGTCGGCGAGCGCGGCCTGCGGCTTTCCGGTGGAGAACGCCAGCGGATCGCGCTGGCGCGGGCTTTCCTGGTCAATGCCCCGATCCTCATCATGGACGAGCCAACGAGCGCGGTCGACGTGAAAACCGAGGCCGGCATCATGGAAGCGATGGAACGCCTCATGCGCGGTCGGACGTGCTTTCTAACGACCCACCGGTTGACCACCCTGGCCAGCTGCGACTTGCTTCTCGTCCTCGACGGCGGGCGGCTCGTCGACGTTCGATCCGACGTCAAGAGCGCCGTCCAAGCGATCGCTGCGGGCGGAGCTCCCAGCCATCGATGAAGAAGGTAATGACTCATGCGGGGATTGACTGAAATCGAGTCGAGCTCGAGCACCGGGGCCGAGGGCCAGAGAATGCCGCGTCTCCTGCTCGTGGGGCTCTTGGCGGCGGCGCCCGTTACGTTCTCCACAGTAGCGATGGCGGAAGCTCAGGAGCCGGGGGAATCGAAGAACTTGCTCATCCCCCGGGTCTCTCGCGCCCCGACGCTCGACGACTTCATCGAAGGTGTACCTCGGGAAGCAGAAGCCCGGATCTCCGGTTTCCAGCAGCGCAAGCCAAGAGATGGGGACCCCGCCAGCCAGCACACCGACGTCTATCTCTCCTATGACGATCGGAACCTCTATGTCGTGTTCGTGTGTCGTGACGACCCCGCGCTGGTTCGCGCCAATCTCAGCCGTCGTGAGGACATCTCGGGCGATGACAGAGTAGGCCTTTACCTCGACACATTTCTTGACCGTCAGCGCTCTTACGCGTTCATCACCAACCCTCTCGGGATCCAGAACGACGGCGTACTCGTCGAAGGACAGGACGAAGACTTCGATTTCGATACCCTGTGGTACTCCGATGGACGTTTGACCGAAGACGGGTTCGTGGTCTGGATGGCGATCCCTTTCAAGAGTCTTCGCTTTTCCGAGGAAGCGGTACAGCGTTGGGGCATCGCTCTCGAAAGAAATATCGTGCGCGAGAACGAGGAATCTTACTGGCCCCATATCACCGACGAGTTGCGCGGTTTCGCCCAACAGTTCGCCACACTCGGCGGAATCGAGAACGTGGCGTCGACCCGTAATTTGCAGCTCATCCCTTACGGCGCGTTTGCCGGCGCCCGCCTTTTGGATCGCCGGCAGGCCGACTACGCAACGAGCACCGACGGTCGAGTCGGGCTCGACCTGAAGTACGTCCCCCGGGACAACTTCACTCTCGACGTCACCGCCAACCCCGACTTCAGTCAGGTCGAATCGGACGATCCTCAAGTGACCGTGAACCAGCGATTCGAGGTGGTCTTTCCCGAAAAGCGTCCCTTCTTCCTCGAGAACGCCAATCTCTTCAAGACTCCGTTCGAGCTCTTCTTCTCCCGCCGCATCATCGATCCGGGATACGGAGGACGAGTCACGGGGAAAAAGGAGCGGTGGGGCTACGCCGGCCTCATCGCCAACGACCGCGCCCCCGATGGGGTGCTGGATACCGACGACCCTCTGTTCGGGGAGCGAGCCAATATATTCGTGGGTCGGGTCCAGCGCGATGTGGGGCAAGCCTCCAACCTCGGCGTCCTGGCGACCAGTCGCGACTTCGGTTCTGGTGCCAATCGGGTCGCGGCGTTCGATACGAGGCTGGAGCTCAACCGGAACTGGCGTTTCGAGGCTCAGGCCGGCTACAGCTTTTTCAGAGACGTGGACGGTGACGAGCAGAAGGGCTCCGCCCTATATACGAGCCTTTCTCACCGCAATCGAAACCTGGTGTACAAGGCCGAATACAGTTCTCTCAGTCCCGACTTCCATACCGACCTCGGCTACATCAAACGTACCGACATTCGAGAGTTCAGCCAGTACTTGTGGTATCGGTGGTGGCCGGGTCACGAGACGCTTCTCAGCTACGGACCCACGTTGAACGCCTCTGTCGAGCACGATTTCGAGAACAAGCTCCAGGACTGGTATTTCGATGCCGCGTTCGAGGTCGAGCTCACGGGACGCACCTACCTGAGCGCATCCCGAACCGAAGCCTACACGTTCTATATCAACGAGTTCCGTTACCATCGCAACATCGGGAGCGTGTACAGCGCGCCTAAAAGATGGCTCTCTCTGTACGCCTACTACAGCCAGGGTAGCGACGTGAATTATTCTCCGGCTCCAGGGCTGGAGCCGTTTGTCGGGGACGCGAAGGATGCCACCTTCGAGGTCACATTGCGCCCCACTTCCCGACTTCGTGTCGAGCCGCTCTACCTCTACAGCAGCCTCGACACCCCCAAGCGCCTCCGGGGATTCGAGCCCGCGCAGCGATCGCTATCGCGTCCGATCTTCAGCAATCATCTCTTTCGCTCGAAGCTGACGTACCAGCTGACGCGCGAGTGGTCCTTTCGTCTCATCGTCGACTACTACGTACTCAACGCCGACCCGAGCCTCATCGAGGCGAACTCATCCAAGAGATTCAAGACCGACGTCCTGTTCACGTACTTGCTCAACCCGGGAACGGCGTTGTTCATCGGCTACACCGATCGCTACGACAGCCTCGAGCTCGTGCCCGGCCAGCCCAGGCGAATCGTGGCGACACCGGGCCTGGGAACGTCCACGGCACGCCAGATCTTCGTGAAAATGAGCTACCTGTTCCGTCAATGAGCGTAATCGAGGGGCTTCCGCAACTCCTGGAAGACAGCGGGCATGTAGGCCTGCTCGAGCTACGGGAGGGACTCGCGAAGCTCGTCAATGACACCGGCGGCTCGAGCCGATTGATCGACCAGAAGCGTTTGAAACGGCGAGTCTATCGTTTGAAGTTCGAGATTGATGACCGTCTCCACTCGTTCATTGTCAAGCGGCTAGAGTCCTGCGTCGCCCAGCGTGTGCAATTAGTGGCGAATCGGTGGCTGCCGGCCCTGGGCCTTGGTGAGAGTGGCCCACCGCTGCTGGCCACCTTCGCCGAGCGACGGGGCGATTGTGTCTGGCACGTTTACGAGGATCTAGGTAATTGGGCTCTGGATGCAACGCACCTGGATCCATCGCGCGTCCGTGCCGCCCTGGAATTGATTGCGCGGGTCCATACGAGCTTCGCCGATCACGCTTTGCTGGGAGAGTGTCGCCAGCACGGCGGTGACCGGGGCATCTATTTTTTCGGATCGAACTTGCGCGATGCGATCCATGGCCTGGAGGCGCTGTCGGAAGACGACCTCGAGCCCGCTACGGGATTTCCGGGCGTGCGTGACCGTCTGCTGGAGAGACTGCGGGGTCTCCTGGAAGAGGAGCCCCATCGCGCGCAACTTCAGGCCGAGCTCGGTGGAAGTGAGACGTTGCTCCACGGCGATCTCTGGACTACGAACGCTTTCGTATTTCCTTCGGACGACGGTCCGCGTGCACGGCTGATCGATTGGGATCACGTTGGAGTGGGACCGGTCGGGTATGATCTTTCGACGTTTCTCTTCCGCTTTCAGATCCAGCACCGGCCATGGATCCTCGAGCAATACCGCGATCTCGTTGCCGATGCCGGCTGGCGTTTGCCGAGGGTGCGGGATTTGAATGTGTTGTTCGAGACCGCAGAGTTCGCGCGCTATGCCAATCGTGTCATTTGGGCTAGCATTGCCCTTCTGGATCACGAGGAGTGGGGTTTCGACGAGCTGGCAGACATCGAACGGTGGTTCGAAGATTTTCGGCCAGCGCTCCCGGAATAGGATACGGCGCTAACAGCCAGAGGAAGGCGGCTCAACGCCCTTCTCGAGCGCAGTGTTGAGCAATCCCTCGAGGATTGGCCTCGAGTCGAATAACGACTCGGCAATCTCCCTTGCGGCGCGGCAATTCCGCTCGTAATCGGAATTGATCGCCTCGAAAGCCGCGAGCGCTTCTTCCATTGTAGTGAAACGGTACAGCCCCTCGTTGTTGGGCAAGTAGGAGCTCGGTCCAGTGTTCTGTACGACGACAGGCTTACCGCTGGCCATATAACATATCGAGCGGTCGCTCACCCAAGCGTTCTCGAATCGCATGCAAGAAGGTTTTGCGCAGCTGAACTCTCCCCGGGAACCTCGTATATACGATTGATACTTTTCTGGACTTCCTACTACTTGGGATGCGTCACGAACCCGCCAGCCGTTCCGCTCCAGGTTCCGTCGATCCTCATCGGCTTTTTCCAGATTAAGCGCCAGCTCCAGTTGCTGATTCGTTAATTGCGGCAATCGTAGGAACTCCATGAAACTCACGCGCTTCGTATTCTCCCAGAGGCCGCTTTCGTCTCTGATCCAGTCCCTGGTGAGCCAATGCGAGACCGTCGTGAACGCCCGGCAATCTGGGTCGAAACTATATGGCCATAGATCGAGGCAGATTGGAGGCGAGATGTGCATCCATGACAGGCCACAATCGGAAAACCTTGCGGCAGCTGTTCCCACGGTCTCGCCGATGGTGAAGTAAACATCGTGCGGGCGCACGCTCAACTGCCCCGTCGAAATCCAAAATTGCAGCAGGCCAGGGTCGATGTCCACCAGTGCCGTCCGGGCGAACCATTCAAGGAGACTGGGGTTCATATCATATTGAAAGTTGAGAAGCAGGTCGGCGCCTCGAAGAAGTCGACGCGCTTCGGAGTAAGAGACGTTCAAGAACTCGTATCGGGTCTCTTCGGTGGACTGATCGCTCACGTACAGGATCGTCTTTCCACCAAGCCCGTACTGGTCCATGCGTTGGTAAAATGTCTCGAGCCCTCCCTCGTCCGCGTGCCCATCCCCAACTTGACTGATTTTTTCCAACCAAAGGACGTCGACCCCGAGTCTTCGAAGACCTTGAGCGTACTGCATGTAGACCCAGAAGTGTCCACCACCTTGGGCATAGGACGCCACGTTGCATGCGGAAATGACGACGCAGGTCACGATGATGCTCTTCCTCCTCGGTGCGGTGCGATGATTGGGGTACCTGTGGGTAGAACGTGAGAACGAACTCTGGATCCCGGCGGGGCTTCGGCGAGATATTCGAAGCATTTCGTCATGATGCTCTATCCTAGTATCCGCCGCCTATCCCTCTCGTTAGAGCATGGACAACATACGAGCAAGCCGCGATTCGTAGAGCGGAAGAACCGACAGCATCCAGTTCTTCGACCGCTCCTGCGAAGCACGGTTGTACATGGTTGCCTTTTGCTCTTCGAGTAGCGGCGCTCCTGAAACGATCCTGTCCCCAGAGGGCAGGGGATCCTCGAGCGCCCAATTCACCGCGAGAAGCATCCGGAAGATTTGGCCGACGAGTGCGAGGCGTTCGAAGAACGCAAGATTCCACTCCGACCAACGTTCGTGAACCGTCTTCCAATAAGCCTCGACGCCATCGCGCGAATCGACAACAAGTGTGGACTTCGACCGCGGGGCCCCAGGTGTGGCAATCAGGTGTGCGATATCCGTCGCCGGGTTACCCCAGCCTGCGACCTCCCAATCGAACGGCAAAAGAATGTTTCTGCCGTGGCTCGATCGAACGCAGATATTCTTGGGAACGAAATCGCAATGAACGAGGGTCGAAGGGATACCCTCGCAGGCGGATCGAACCTCGTCCCAGCGGGACTCCAGCGCATCGCATTGGCTGGTCAGTTTCTGAAAAGCCGTTGCATCATCCCCGAGGTGAGCCCATATCGGTCGCCGGAGCTCGATCGTGCTGCGTATCGAACGAAGGTAGGCTAGAAACCAGTCGGGGCTGCGATCCGGCAAAAGGTGCGGCCTTCGGAGATTTGACGCCGAAGTATGTAGCTCGGCAAGCCATTTCGAAACGAGAATCTGATGTTCCGTCGTGATGGGCGAGTATTTCTCTTCTCCCGCGTCCTCGATGAACAACCAATAAGCGTCACCCCGCGCGTCCTTGGTGTGACCGTAGTACGAGGGGGACGAAATTCCGAGACGAGGCAAGAGGTCCTTGTAGACGTGGCTCTCCACGAGATCTTGGCATCCTTTCGCGATCACGTTGCTGCGCCCTGGACCCGTGCCGACCAGCCGGAGCACGTTGGGTCTTCCGTTCAGCCTGCGCAGCGTCTGTACCGCGATGGGTAGCTCGCGTCTTTCGTTGATTTCCATCCAGGCCACGACCGCTGGATTTTCTGCGAGATCGTCAGGGCATGCCGCGATCTCGCCGTCCTGCGTGGTCATCAGCCGGTCCCCCATTGAGCTAGAAGCTCACCGACTTTACTGTCGTTCAGGCTTACCGAATACGCCGAACGGCGCTTCGATTACATCCCCCCGATGACCGCAGACGCGAACCGACGGCGGTCACCCGTTGAACATCATGCTATGGAAAGTGAACTGAGTCAACGACTACGTATTCTTGTTCAGTAAGGCGTGTCATGCCTGTACACTGAGATTCGGTGCGCGGGGGGTGCCTGGGGCTCACTTTCTGAACACGGAGGTCAACATGCGGGTACGAGCGAGTGTTCTTTGGATAGCGGGTTGGTTATTCGCTTGCGGCTGGGCGAGAGAGGCGCGGAGCCAAGCAGAGGCGACGCCATTCTCCATTTCTTCGGTTCACTTCGAGCAGAACGCGACCGACGGGGACGTCGAGGTCGTTTTCGAGGTTCGGGGAGGAGCGGACGGGCTCGCGGAGCTCACGATCGTGTCTCCCGATGGCCGGACCGTGATCGATTTCAAGGCTCCCGACTCGTCCACGATGGGTATGCGGAGCTTTCGGTTCGAATCCCCAGAGCCTTCCGATGTCGAGCTTCTCGAGAACGCTTATCCGGAAGGAGACTACGCGTTCTCGGGGAGGACGTTCTCTGGTGAGAAGCTCGCTGGCACGTCCACCCTGGGCCATGGGCTTCCCCAAACGGCGACTTTCCGGGTTCCCGCCGCGGATGCGGAAGGCGTCCCGGTGAAGAACCTGGAAATATCGTGGGGCGGAGTGAGCGGAATTACATCCTACCATCTCGAGCTCGCGCAGGAGGGATCGGACACGAGCATCTCGGCCGTCCTGCCGGGAACGACCACGTCATTCCGCGTGCCCGACGGTTTCGCGCAGGCCGAGACCGAATATCAGCTCTCCATAGGGACGGTGGACGAAGAAGGGAACATCTCGTTCGTCGAGACGTTCTTCAAGACCGGCAAGTAGAAACTGTAAATGTCGCCGACAGTCGGCGACAGATAAGCAAAAAATTCGATCCGCGACTTCGAAAGTTGTTGAAGTAACCGCCGCGTCTATGGTACTCCTAGCAACGTCAGTTAAGCGTGAGGGGGGATAACACACGCTATGATGCTCATACCCGACGGGGTTGAGCTTCTCCGAACGAGAAGCGACTGCTCGGTTCCCGAGCAGGATTGGATCACCGGTCATGTTGGCGAGGATTTTGTGCGCTCGCATAGCCGCGGGCGTAAATCAGACCTCGCCCGCAACTCAGACCAGCTCGGCGGCGCGATCATCCCGCGCCCTTTCCTCTCTCCGCAAAGCGTAGCGCTGCATGTCGCGAGGCGGTTGACTGTCAAGGAACACTTCACGACGCGCAGTAACGTTCTTACACACGCCTCCCCCAAGGCAAGTCTACAGCGGCGGACACGTCGCGTGCGGTTCGCAGTATAGGTCAAGGCTCAAAAATCGATTAGACAGTGCGGGCTCCCCCGGCTCGGCAGTGTCGGATTGGATTCGGTCATGGGTTCGATAGCGATGTCGGTGCTGGGAAACCTGCAAGATGAGGGAGGTCTAAAACGATGATGCGTTGGATGATTCACTCGAGTATGCGGCTACGACTCGTGGTGCTTGCCGCTGCGGCACTGGTGATGGTGTTCGGCTTCACGACGATGGACTCGATGCCCCTGGACGCATTGCCCGAATTCTCGCGGCCCTACGTCGAGGTGCAAACCGAGGCGCTCGGGCTCTCCGCGGACGAAGTCGAGGCGATGATCACGACGCCCCTGGAAGCGGACATGCTGAACGGCACCCCCTGGGTCGAGGAAGTGCGGTCCCAATCGATACCCGGGCTGTCGTCGATCGTTCTCGTCTTCAAGAAGGGGACCGACCTCATGCGGGCCCGGCAAATGGTGCAGGAGCGGCTCACGCAGATATTCGCTCTGCCCAGCGTGTCCAAGCCGCCGGTCATGATCAACCCGCGTTCGTCGGCAAGTCGGGTGATGGAGATCGGCCTCTCATCGGAATCGCTGTCTCTCATCGAGATGTCGGTGCTCGCCCGCTGGACGATCGTGCCCCGCTTGATGGGTTTGCCCGGTGTGGCCAATGTGTCCATCTGGGGTCAGCGACAGCGACAGCTTCAAGTTCAGGTAGACCCTGAAAAGCTGCGTGAGAAGGGCATCACCCTGATGCAGATCATCTCGACATCGGGCAACGCCTTGTGGTCGTCACCGCTGAGCTTTCTCGAAGCCTCGACGCCCGGCACGGGTGGCTGGATCGACACTCCGAATCAGCGGCTGGGCGTAAGGCATCTGCTCCCGATCACGACCGCCGAGGATCTGGCGAAGGTGACCGTCGACGGAGCGACCTCGATGCGTCTGGGCGACGTCGCAACCGTGGTGGAAGACCATCAACCTCTGATCGGGGATGCGATCGTCAAGGATGAACCGTCGCTCATGCTGGTCGTCGACAAGTTTCCCTGGGCCAACACGACCGAGGTGACGGAGGAAGTCGAGATCGCGCTCGCCGATCTGAGTCCCGGCCTTACGGGCTTGGAGATGGACTCGACGCTCTTTCGGCCCGCCACCTTCCTCGAGCTCGCCATGAATAACTTCGCCACGGCTCTACTCATCGGAGCAGCACTCGCGCTGGTCGTGCTCTTCTTGTTTCTCTCCCACTGGCGCGGGGCTCTGATCGCCGGGATCGCCGTGTTCGCGTCCGCGATGGCTGCGCTCACGGTGCTCTACCTCCGTGGGGCCGAGCTCAACCTGATGGTCTTCGCCGGACTCATGCTTGCTCTGAGCGCGGTCGTCGACGACGCCATCGTCGGCGTCGACGCCATCTCCCGGCGCCTTCGCGAGGCGCGCACCAACGGAAACGGCGGCTCGAGGGCGAGCCTCATCGCTGAAGCCGCGATCGAGTCACGAGGACCACTCTTCTACGCGACGGTGATCCTCGTGTTGGTCGTGCTGCCCGTGTTCTTCCTGGAAGGCCTTTCGGGCGCGTTTCTGCAGCCGCTCGTCCTCTCCTATCTGCTCGCGCTCTTGGCGTCGATGCTGGTGGCTCTGACGGTGACTCCGGCTCTGAGCGTGATGTTCTCGCAGTCAAAGGGGGATTCGCCGGCCAGCCAGACTCTCGGCACAATCTACGATGGGCTTTTCTCGTGGGCAGCCAAGACGCCGCGTATGGCCTTCATCGCGGTCCTGGTCATGGCCTGCGGCTTTCTCGCCTTGCCCGTCGTGCGACAGGAAACGCTCTTGCCGGCGCTCAAGGAGACGGATCTGGTCGTCCGATTCCAGGGCAACCCTTCGGCCTCGCATCCGGCGATGAACCGGATCACGCGCCTCGCGGGTCGCGAGCTCCGGGCGATTCCCGGGGTGCGCAACGTGAGCGCCCATGTCGGCCGCGCCATCATGTCGGATCAGCGAACCAACGTGGATGGGGCCGAGCTCTGGGTCAGCATCGATCCCACGGTCGACTACGACGCGACGGTGAGCGCGGTGAAAGAAGTCGTCGCCGGTTATCCGGGGCTTTCTCGTGAAGTCCTGACCTACTTGCAGGCGAAGTTTCGCGAGGAGCTCTCGGGAACCGGTGAGTCGCTCGTGGTCCGCGTCTACGGCGAGGACATGGGCATCATTCGCCAGAAGGCCAATGAGGTGCGAGACATCATGGCATCGATCGACGGGATCGTCGATCCGACGGTGCAGTTTCCGAGAGAGATGCCTATTCTGGAGATCGAAGTCGACCTCGAAAAGGCCAAACCATATGGTCTCAAGCCGGGCGACGTGCGTCGCGCAGCTACCTCGATCGTCTCCGGCGTCGAGGTTGGCGCGCTCTTCGAAGAGCAGAAGGTTTTCGAAGTCGTGGTGCAGGGCGTACCCAACACGCGCCATAGCCTGACGAGCATCCAGAACCTCCTGGTCGACACGCCCTCGGGCGGCCATGTTCGTCTCCAGGACGTGGCAGACGTCCGCATCGTGCCGGGGCCCGCGGTCATCCATCGGGATGCCGTCGCTCGTCGGATGGATGTGACGGCCA
>DASPGQ010000401.1 GCA_035620555.1 Vicinamibacteria bacterium | reverse complement strand
CCATGGCAGCCAAGGCAGAACGATTTCTCTGGACGGTCAGCGCCGAATTCCTGGAGGCGGAATATCACTTTTACGGCGCGCTGGCGCGGGCCGCGGCCGCGGATTCGGCAATCCCGGACCAGCGACGCGAGCTGCTCGCGGACGTCGTCGCCCATCACCGGAGACTTCTCGAATGGGCCGCAAACTGTCCCGAGAATTTCGAGAGCCGCGCCGCGCTGGCCGGCGCAGAGATCGCCCGCCTCGACGGGCGGAACCTGGACGGCGAACGATTGTACGAACAGGCCATCCGATCGGCCCGCGTGAACGGCTTCATCTGCATCGAGGCGCTTTCGAACGAGATGGCCGGGCGCTTCTACGGCGCTCGCGGGTTCGAGACCAGTGCGAGCGCCCATCTCAGAGAGGCGCGGAATTGCTATCAGGCTTGGGGAGCCGAGGGCAAGGTGCGGCAACTCGATGAGCTCTACCCATACCTTGGACAGGAAGAACGCCCGCCGGACGCGCGTCCCATCATCAGCGAGCACCTCGAGCACCTGGAGCTCGCAACGGTCCTCAAGGCTCTGCAAGCCGTCTCCGGCGAGATCGTGCTGGAACGCCTCATCGATGCGCTGATGCGCATGGTAATGGAACACGCCGGCGCCGAACGCGGGGTGCTGCTGCTCACCGGAGTGGGCGGACTGCTGGTGCAGGCCGAAGCGACGATCGGAAAGGACGCGATCGACGTTCGTGTGCGCGAGAAAGCGGTTTCTGCCGACGACCTCGCCGAGACGGTGGTCCAATACGCGGCACGCACGCAGGAAAGCGTCATTCTGAACGATGCATCTTCGTCCAACCCGTTCTCCACCGACGCATACATCCGCCGAACGCGCGCTCGCTCGATCTTGTGCCTGCCTCTGGTGAAGCAGGGGCGGCTGATTGCCCTGCTCTACCTGGAGAATCACCTTGCGGCCGGCGTGTTTACGCCCGCGCGCATCGCCGTGCTCCAGGTGCTCGCGCCCCAGGCGGCGATGTCGCTCGAGAACACCCGCCTGTATCGGGAGCTCGAGCTGCGGGAAGCGAAGATCCGCCGGCTGGTCGACGCGAACATCGTGGGCGTAGCCATCACGGGCGTGGACGGCACAATCCACGGGGCGAACGATGCCGCCCTCGAAATGCTCGGGTACACCCGGGAGGATGTCCGATCGGGACGAGTCGGTTGGCGGGATCTGACACCACCAGAATGGCAGGAGGCGAGCGATCGGGCGGTGGCCCAGCTGCAAGCAACGGGAAGCTTCGACCTCTTCGAAAAGGAACTGTTCCGGAGGGACGGCACCCGCGCCCCGGTGCTGCTAGCCGGTGCCGCACTCGACGATAGAAGGCAAGAGAGCGTGGTGTTCGTGATCGACCTCACCGAACGGAAGCGCGCGGAGGCGGAGCTTCGTCGGGCACAGGCGGCGCTCGCGCGCGCCCAGCGGGCCAGCACGCTCGGTGAGATGGCGGCCGCGCTCGCGCACGAGATCAGGCAACCGATCGCGGCGACGATGGTCGATGCCACCGCCTGCCTGCGAGCGCTCGATGACGATCGCGTGGATCTGCAAGAGGCGCGAAGGGCCGCCTCCAAGATGGTGGAGGAGGCGACCTGGGCCGACGAGATCATCCATCGCACGACTGCGCTGTACAAACAAGAAACGCCCCGGCTCGAGCGCGTCGACGTCAACGCCGTAATTCGTGAGATGACCGTCCTGCTGCAGAAGGAGGCTGGCGCGTACTCGATCTCGATTCGGACCGAGCTCGCGGAGAGTGTCCCCGATGCACGGGCGGATCGCGTGCAGCTGCAGCAGGTGTTCATGAACCTGATGGTGAACGCCATCGAGGCGATGAAGGACACAGGTGGCGAACTGACGATCCGGTCGCAGGTGAATCAGGAGGGGGAGCTGCTCATCTCTGTGAGCGACATGGGCGTGGGGCTACCGCCGGAGAACGCAGATCGGATCTTTGACGCCTTTGTGACCACCAAACCGCAAGGCACCGGCATGGGTCTCGCCATCACCCGGTCGATCGTGGAATCTCATGGCGGACGGTTGTGGGCGACCGCCAACGCCGGCCCGGGCGCGACGTTGCTCTTCACCCTGCCCGCCGAGACAGACGATGACCTCGCCCACTAAGAGGGTCACCTGTGGCGCTCGAGTGCCTACAGCTCGATGATGCCACGTTTCAACGCAATCGTGACGGCGTGGGTCCGATCGTTCGCGCCCAGCTTCGAAAGAATACTCCGAACCCGCCCCTTCACCGTGTCTTCCGTGGTGCCGAGTCGATCGGCAATTTGCTTGTTTGCGTTACCGGCGGCGATCAGGTGCAAAACCTGGATCTCAGCGGGCGTCAGTGCGTCGTCGGCCACGTGCTCGGCCAGCTCGAACGACACTTCGGGGGAGAGTGTCTTTCGTCCGGCGTGGACGGCTCGGATCGTGTTGGCAAGCTCCTTGTGAACGAGGGTCTTCAACAAGTATCCCGACGCACCGGCCTTGAGCGCACGAACGGCCTGGACGTCTCCAGAGTACGTGGTGAGGACGATGAACCGTGCGTGGGGGAACTCACCCCGTATCGCGATCATGGCCTCGACACCGTTGATATCCGGCAAACACAAGTCCATCAGCGTGATATCGGGGCGGAGCGAGCGGAACTGCTCGATCGCTTCGCGCCCCGTCGCCGCGTCGCCCACGACGGCCATGTCGGGCTCGCTCGCCAACAGCGCCGCAATCCCTTCGCGCAGAAGCCCGTGATCGTCGACCGTCAAAATCCGGATGGGAGCTTCACCCCTCATACGCGGACCTGGCGTAGGCAGTTCCTCTAAGCCTTTCTCGTTCCGGGAACGGTTCAGACCCGCGGTCTGGGCTCCACAGGCCACCAAACGGTTCGAGGAGGACATTGTCAGCGTCGTTCCACTTGTTACGAATCTCTTACTGATCCCGCCGCTCGGCTCGGTCCGCGACGGAAAGCACAAGCTTACTACTAATACTATTAAGGATGATAGGCTGGCGAAATGGCCTTGGCGTCGGCACTCGCGCTTCCTCGGACCCCACAGCCGCGTGGTCTTACGGAAAGGTCCTTCTCCATAGGGAGACGCCGCATCGCGTCGACGTGGTGCGGTCGGTCGAAATACGTCGATAACGCTCAGCCGAGGATGCTGGTCGCAGCGCCGGTGGACCGTTTGATTGGCCGGGCGCTTTCGGCTGAGGAAAGACCCCTCTTCTCCCCAGATCGGATCGTATTCCTCAAAATAGCGGTTTCAGAGATTCGTGTCGTGCGGGTCGGTAGTTCAGGAAGTTATCGCGAATGGGAGCGTGCTCCCAGAGGAAGGACCACACTTATCCTGATAGCACTGCGGGCAGAGCTCGTTGGCCCAGTCGGCCTTGATCATCTTGGGACGGCTACCGTTGTGACGTTGTGACAGCTCTCACATCCGATGAGTCCCTCGCGGATCCGGTGATGCGAGGAGGGCAACTACTGTACTCGAACCCGCCAGTGGCACTCGAGGCAGACGGTCGACGAACCGATGCTCTTCAGCTGGTTACTCTCCGACTCGAAGTTGTGTTCCGATGAACTTTGTCAAAGCAGCTATCCCATGGATCCTCGTCGCCGTCGCGCCATCGGCGGAGGTGCCGCAGGCGGCGGCGAGTTCCCTTCCGCCGAAGCTCGAGATGCGCCCTCCGCCACGACGTCGCGACCTTCTTGTTGACCTCGGCCTGCGTCGGATAGGGGTGAATCGTGCTGGAGAGGGTCTTGGCTCCGGCACCGGACTTCATCAACACCGAGAACTCACTGATCAGGTCCCCGGCGTGAGCCACCATCACAGTGGCGCCCATGATCTTGTCCGTCCCCTTCTGGATGTGTACCCGGGCGAAGCCTTCCCCCTCCCCATCGAGAATGGCGCGGTCGACTTCGTCGAGCTCGTAGGTATGGGTCTCGACCTCGATTCCTTTCTTCTTCGCTTCCGCCTCGTACATCCCCACGTGGGCGATCTCCGGCTCGGTGTAGGTGCACCAGGGCGAGGATCCCGAGAAGGGTGAAGGCCAAAAGACGTTGGGAGACGCGATCTCTTTCAGAGAGTTGATCGTTCCAAGCTGCCGGCCGGCATAGGCATAAACGAAGCTCCCGGGAACGATCCCGATGCCGGTGGCCGCGACGTAAGTCCCGACACCCACCCGGGTCAATCCCGAAACCAGGTTCACGAGAAAGAAAGGAAAAAGCGGGATCAGGCGGAGGGTCATCAGATAGCTGAACGCGTTCTTCGCGAATCCCTCCTGAATCGGCCCCAAGTGGTTTCCGAACCGGGCTTCCACCCAATCTTGCAGTAGGTACCGGGCGGCGAGAAAGGCAAGGGTGGCGCCGCTCGTCGCACCAATGTTCACGAACACGGTCCCCCAAAATCCGCCGAAGAGAAAGACTCCTGCGAGGGTCAGGATCACCGCACCGGGAAGCGAGAGCCCCGCCACCAGGCAATAAGTGGCAATGTACAGAGCCATTGCGAGGCTTGAGTTCGCATCGGTGAATGCCAGGAGTCGATCTCGGTTCGCCTTGAGCGCATCGAGCGACAGGTAGTCGCCGAGGTCGAAATGGAAGAACGCGGCCACGGCCGCGACCAGAATCGCAGCCACGACGAGCTTTCCCGCGCGGGTACTCGCCCGCGGGGGGGACGACTCCATCGACCTGGGCACGATCGCTTCTTCGGGCATCGCGATTTCTCCCGAGGTTCCCGCAAAACTCCCACTCCCGCCGCCTGCAAGGCCGCCTCAGAAGGGGGAATAGAGGCTCAAGACTTCATAGATGGAAATTCGCGTGAAAAGATTTCAGGATTGGCCACGCCGAATCGCGACGCAGTGATCCTCCGTGATTCCCACCGGTGTCGCCCGAATGCTCGCGGAGCTCACTCCACCGGTCGAGCTGACCGAGCGCGAGGTCGAGGTACTGAGGCTGGTGGCGAAGGCTTCCGCGACAATTGGAGCTTGCGCGGGTGCTCGGCCGGACCGAGAGCACGAACAAGGTGCACGTCAAGAGCATCCTGAAGCTCGGGGTTCAGGACCGAACCGAGGCGGTGACCATCGCTTTCCAGCGCGGAATCATTCACCTCGACGACTGATGCAAGTCAGTGCGATTTGCGGGACGTCGGCGGCCTCACTTCCTTACGAACCGATCCAGCGAGGCGAGCACGTCCGAGGCCTGCAGATTTCCCTTGATACCCGCGTCCATAAACAGGTCCATCACTTCGGACTGACTCCGGCGGAGGAGTTGGGACGCCCTGCGCAAAGTGATCCTTCCATCCCGGTAGAGATTTCCGACATAAGTTTCGAATCCCATCCTGATGAGTTTCCTCATGGCGGTGGATTCCTCGATCTGCTCTTCTTTCTCGACGACGGCAATGGCCTCCGCCATCTCCTTCGGAATCCGGATCGATTTCGTCTTCACTGATTTCTCCATCCATCCAAGAAGAGCTTGACGATACCGTATTCTTCCTCGCTGATCATCGGGGCGAGTGAATCCAGCTTGTCCAGGGCTTCGCCAAGCGCCAGCTTCCCGTTCTTGACCAGCGCGGCAATCAGGACGGCCGGGGTCAGGTAAGGCAGGTGGAAGAGGCGCAATCGCTTGATGAATTTTCTGTCATCGCTGCAGATGGCATCGTAATGTCCCGACTGGAAAACAGAGAAGACCTCTTCCTCTCCCCTGGAAACCGAGCGCTCCCCCGCGCTCTGGGACAGCAATTTCCTCTGGAAATTCTCTCTCACGATCTCGGCATCCGGGCGGCCGCCGCCCTCGTCGACGACCTCCTTCCGCACCCGTGGCGGAATGACAACGGTAAAGCTCTGGCAAACGACCTCCTTCAGCGAGGACTTCGCAAGCTTGATCAGACAGTCCGAATCCATGAGCAACCGCATTATGTATTGCATTGTAATAAAACGATGACGCTGGTACAAGAGAGCGTCTATGGATTCGGAGAAAAGGTTGTCATGGAGAGCCCCCCCGCGGTGTCGTCCAAATGGCGCACCAAGGTCCCTCATAAGCGCGGTGTGGCTTCGGGCGCACCAGTCCTCTTGACAGTCTGGAGGAACGCGGCTTAGAGTCTCCTCCAGAGAATCTGGAGGAGAGCATTGGGAGAGTCCGGTGACCTCTTGCAGGGAAGTCTCGAGCTGCTGGTGCTCAAGGCCCTGTCCCTCGAGCCGATGCACGGCTGGGGGATCGGCCAGCGTATCGATCAGCTGTCGCGGGACGTGTTCCACGTGACCCAGGGCTCGCTGTATCCAGCGCTACAGAGAATGCTGCGCAAGGGGTGGATCCGAGCCGAGTGGCGGGTGACTGAGAACAATCGGAGAGCGCGCTACTACCGGCTGACCGCCTCCGGCCGGCGGGAGCTGGAGGCGAAGGCGGCCCGGTGGCGCCGCACCTCCGACGCAGTGAATGGAATCCTCGCCCTCCGGTCGTCGGAAGGAACGATGTGAGCCGCATCTCCGATCTGATCGAGCGCCTTCGGGCCCTGGTTTTTCCCTCCCGGCGCGAGCGGGAGATGACCGAGGAGATACGCTTCCACATCGAACGCGAGGTGGAGGAGCGCGTCGGCCGAGGCGCCGATCCGGGAGCAGCGCGCCGGGAGGCACTGGCCACGTTCGGAAACATCGAGGCCGTCAAGGAAGCCGTGCGCGACGCGAGCGGCGTCCGACTGCTTCAGGACCTCGGCGCCGACTTCCGATATGGGCTGCGCTCGCTCGGACGCGACTCGTTGTATACGACGGCGGTGGTCACGGTCCTGGGTCTGGGACTCGGCGCGGCCGCGACCGCTTTCGCGGTGGCGGATTCCGTGCTCCTCTCGCCGCTTCCGTACCGAGAGCCCGATCGCCTGGTTCGGGTCGGCCAGCTCTACCAGCAGAACTCGACGGTGTGGCAGCTATCGACGGTGGACGCGCAGGCGATTCTGGAACAGCAACGCAGCTTCGAGGTGTTCGGTCTGGTCGCCTGGGGGGAGGCGACGCTCTCCGGGGTGGGAACGCCGGAAAAGGCACCGATTGGCGCAGTGACGTCGGGATTCTTCCGCGCGCTCGAGGCCGACGCGGCCGTCGGGCGGGTGGTCACGCCGGAGGACGAATGGGCGGATGCCGAGCCGGTGGCCGTCGTCTCCCACGCTCTGGCGAACCAGCGCCTCGGTGGGGCCGAAGCCGCGGTAGGCCGCGCTCTCACCATCGACGGGCTGAGCCATACCGTGATCGGAGTGTTGCCGGAAGGCACCGAGAAGCTGGGCGGTGTCCGCGCGACGGCTTGGCCGGTGCTCAAACTGCGGCCACCCGAGCGACGGGGCCCGTTCTGGCTGCGTGGCATCGGCCGGCTGCGCGAAGGCGTCACGCTCGACGACGCCGCGCGCGACATGGAGGCCATCAGTAAGCGGATCTTCCCCGTCTGGGCCTCCAGCTTCCAGGATCAGACGGCTCGGATCGCTCCCATGCCACTACGCGACACGATCGTGGGCGATGCGGGAAGGGCCGTGGGACTGTTCTTCGCCGCGGTGGTGCTCGTTCTTCTCGTGGCCATTGCTAACGTGACGACCCTTTCTCTGGCACGCGCCTCCGCGAGAGAGTCGGAGCGGGCACTACGCGTGACGCTCGGCGCGGGTCGCGTACGGCTCGCGAGGCTACCGCTTGCGGAAGGACTGGTGATCGGGCTCGCGGCGGGGCTCCTCGGCTTCGGGATTGCGGTGCTCGGCTTCCGGATTCTGGGGCAGTTGACACCGAATCTGCCGCGCGTAGACGAGGTGGCGATCGATGGCCGCGTCGTCGCGTTCTTGGTCGCGTGCGCAATCCTGAGTGGAATTCTCGTGAGCATCTCGACGATGCTCGCGGCTTTCCGGAGCTCCTCGGCGCCGGTCGGACAAGGCGACGGACGTCGCACCGGCTCGGACCGTAGAACGACGGCGTTCCGTAGCGCGCTGGTCACCGCGGAGTTCGCTCTGGCGTTACCCCTCCTGCTGGGATCGAGCTTGCTGTTTGTCAGCTTCTCACGGCTGCAACGAGTCGATGTCGGCTTCGATCCGGAAGGGGTGGTGAGCCTCTCGCTCGCGCTGCCGGATGCTCGGTATCCAGGATATGCGGAAGTGCAAACGTTCTGGCGCCAGCTGGAGCAGCGCGTGGCCGAGGTTCCGGGCGCTTTCGCTTCCGGACTGACCAGCGAGTTGCCTCCGGGACAAGCCGGAAACATCAACAACTTCAATCTGATCGACCGCCCGGTGCAGCCGGGCGTTGCCGAGCACCTCGCGCCATGGCTGGTCGTCACACCGGGGTTCTTCGATGCGCTTCAGATTCCCCTTCTGGAGGGACGTTGGTTCACCGAAGCGGACTCGGCCACCGGACCGCCCGTCGTCCTGGTGAGCCGCTGGTGGGCGCAGCGGTACTACCCCGGAGAGTCGGCCGTCGGAAGGCAGATGATCGAAGGTGGCTGCGTAACGTGCGATCCCACGACGGTCATCGGCGTCGTGGGAGACGTGAAGTACCTCGGGCTCGCGGAAACGGGCGACGCCGTCTACTCTCCCCTCGCGCAGTCGCAGGCGCGAACCGCACACCTGGTGGTGCGGAGCCGCGCGCAGCCTGCCATCACGTTAAAGGCGGTCCGGGAAGTCGTTGCCGGACTCGATCCCGAGCTATCCATGGAAGAGCAGACGTTGGAGGCGCGGCTGGCCGACGCCCTGACGGGCCCAGGCCGCTCGACGGCGCTCCTCTCGGTGTTCGCGTTCGCGGCGGTGGCCCTTGCGGCGGTGGGCATCTTCGGCCTTCTCTCGTACACGGTTCGCCAGCGGCGACGGGAGATCGGGGTCCGGATCGCACTCGGTGCCGCTCCATCCGTTATCACGCGGATGGTGGTAGGGCAAGGGATGAGTTACGCCACGGCCGGCACGGTGGTGGGACTGGCATTGACGATTCTCGAGGCGCGCTGGCTCGATTCGTTCCTCTACGGCGTTTCCGCGTCTGACCCGCTCACGACCGCCGCCGCCGCCGTGGCCCTTCTCCTCGTTGCGGCCGTGGCCTGCTGGCTCCCCGGCTTCCGCGCCTCCCGCATTCACGCGGTGGAGGCGATCGCGACGGAGTGATCTCGATTCGGTCGAGGCGCGTCATCCCGTCGCCGAGAGAGCGAGCGTAAGCGGTCAACGCGAGTTCCGTAGAGACCCTAAACCGCCCCTTCGTCCGGTTCTTGGGGATGACGCCGAGTCGCTATCGCGAGCTCGCCGAGCGGTCGGTGCGTTCCATCGCCGACTGACGGCAGACCCTGTCCTTCCACGACACTCGATCATTCGAGAGACGCAACGTACTCGTCGGGAAGCCCGATCTTTTGCGCCAGCGCGCGGAGCTTGGCGGCGTACTCCGGATTCCGTTCGCGGGCCGACTGAGGCTGTGAAAGATTGTAGCAAAGAGCTGCGATCAGGCCTCCGCTTGCCAGCCGCGCGAGCACGGCGGTGGGCCGGTAAGCTTGCACACTCGGTTCCGAATAGAGGCGATTCAGCTCGGACAGCGAGAGTGTGAACACCAAACCATGGACGCGGCCACCCGGCGTTGGAACGAGCGTTGCCCGCTGGCCGATTCGGAGGGTAAAGCCTTCGACCATGGCGAGCTCACCGCCTTCTGCTCGAACGCCCTTCGAACGAAGAAGGTCCTCGTCCATGAAGAGTCCATAGAAGAAAACGTCTGCGCGTCGCAAGGTTCTGCTCCTCTCCGAAAGTACGTCCTCGGGCACCGCCAGATGGACGCGGTGGGACTCTCCGGCCCAATCTCCTAACCAGTAACTCGGCTTTCGCAAGTGAAAAGATATCAACTCGGTCTATCACTGTCGCGGACTTGCACCGATCCATTTCCGGCATGCTTCGAGCCACGCTAGAAGGATGCCAAGGCTTCGCATGATCACGCCAATCCGAGCTTCCTTCGCCGCGTTCCTCCCCGAGCTCCTGGCCACCCTCCGCACCGCCCCGATCCCGTCGACACTGGTGGTCCTCTTCCTCGGAGTCGGACCCTCGGCCGTCGCCTACCTCGCCTGGGCCCACACGGTTTCGAAGATGTCCGTCTCGGCGGCGGTCGGCTACTTGTACCTCGTTCCGATCCTCGCCCTCGCTCTGGGATGGCTACTACTCGACGAGGCTCCACGATTTCTTGCCCTCGCTGGAGGGGCGACGACCCCGGGCGGAGTGGCTCTCGTTCGGCAAACTAACGCACGACGAGCGCGGCAGTTTCGCCTCGATTCGTCCGGTTAGAAACCATCCCCTCAGCATGACATGACAAGCCCCGACGATTAATCGCCTAGGGCCGAAAAGTCGATGCGGCGCAGGCGCTCGGGATCGGCGAGGATGTCCATTGCGACGATCTTCCCGTCCCTTACCGTGAAACCGGTTAGCGAGAAGACCTTTCCCTGCGGCGCGGCGACGACTCCCATCGCGCCGTTCACCAGCAGGCGGCGTAAAAACGGTGCAAACTGCGAGAACGAAAGAGCCTGGCGGGCCACCTCGCTCGCGCCACGAACGACTTTCGACGCGCCCCTCGCGGCGTCGACGCGGAGAACCACCTCCGGATCCAGCACGGCTACGATCGCCTCGAGGTCACCGTCACGCGAAGCGGCGAGGAACGCGTCGACGATTTCCCTATGGCGGTCGAGATCGGAATCGGGGACCGGCGCTTGCTGCACACGGCCGCGCGCGCGGCTCGCGAGCTTCCTCGCGGCGGTCGGGGTGCGCCCGACAATCGAAGCGATGTCGTCGAAGGGAACGTCGAACATGTCGTGCAGCACAAACGCGACTCGCTCCGCGGGAGACAGACTCTCGAGCACCACGAACAGCGCCAGACCCACCGAGTCGGCTAATAGCGCCTGGTTTTCGGGATCCACCCCTTCGAGCGGACTCACGATCGGCTCCGGCAGATACACCTCCATCGGCTCCTCGCGCCGTGACTTTCGCAAGCGCAAAAGGTCCAGGCACACCCGGCCGACCACCGTTGTCAACCAGGCATTCAGATTCTG
The DNA here is from genome assembly GCA_035620555.1 of Vicinamibacteria bacterium. Taxonomy (NCBI): domain Bacteria; kingdom Pseudomonadati; phylum Acidobacteriota; class Vicinamibacteria; species Vicinamibacteria bacterium. The sequence goes on along the minus strand of DASPGQ010000401.1, from coordinate 2,923 downwards.
GATGTCGCCGGCCTGGGTACGGCTGAGCCGCAGCCAGGCCTCCTGCACCGCGTCGTCCGCCTCGTTCAGCGAGCCCAGCATCCGATAAGCCACGGCCCGAAGACGGCTACGGTTCTCCTCGAAACGCTCCGCCAGGACAGTATGTTCTCCCATCGGTCACATTTCTCCACCGCGATCCGTCATAGATGGTGAGCACGGATGAGCCCGGAGGGACCCGACGATGTCCCTGGCAAGGTTCAGCTCGACGGGAGCCATTTTAATGATGGGGCCGATCAGGATCCAAGGCATCAAGACTGGTACTTACCCGTCCGGCGACGTCGAGCGTGCGGCGGCATTGTTCAGCACGTTTCTGACTTCGACGCTGACCGGCGAGCACCTTGCGGCATTCGTCAGCAGCCGTCCGGAGGGCTGTCCCAACAGGTGTGGCCGATCCGCATCGGGCTCATTTCAGAGGAGGTCCCATTGAACTGGAGCGCATGGATTCGGCAGACCCACCGCTGGCTGTCCATCGCCTTTACGGTGACTGTCATCGCCAATTTCGTCGCCTTGGCACGGGGGGAGCCTCCTGCCTGGGTGACCTACTCGCCGCTGCTCCCGCTCGCCTTGCTCCTGTTCACCGGTCTCTATTTATTCGTGCTGCCGTATGCCACCAAGTGGCGCAACGGGCGCCTCGCTAACTGAACCGGCGGCCGCCCGCACGGCTCATGGATCCCGACGTACGTCATTACCATAGAATTCAAGATCAATTACCTCCGTCCTGCGAAAGGAAATCGCTTGCTCTCAAAGGGCCAAACACTTCGAGCGGGGGACCGGATCGTCGTCGCGGAATCGGAAGTCTATTCCGTTGAAGATAGCCGCGAGGTTCTTGTCGCCAAATATACTTCGACCCTGGCCGTGATCCCGTTTCGAGCACGAAGATGATGGCCCCCTTGGCTGGAGAAGTCTCGGCGGGAGACTCGGTCCAGCTCGCCCGCCTGGTCTGGGCGGCGGTTCATGGAATCAGCATGCTGCGGCTTGCGTCTGATCTGGGCTCGAATAGCCCTGGCCGACGTCTCGTCGAGCTCAGCTGCGAGATCTTCGAGATCGGTTTGGCGCCGAAACACTAAGCCTGAACGGAATTCGTCGAAGCAGGGTGCGTCAGGGATTTTTCATAACGCCAGACCTCGAGCGGAAAGATTCCGTTCGACGTCTCCAAGCGGTTAATCATCGTCCCCACTCGATGCCACCCGGATTTCTCATAGAATCTGGCAGCTCGCTCGTTTCCGATGGCGCACGCGAGCCAGGCCGTTTCGATGCCGTCTTCGACCAGCCGAGCCTCGGCATCGGCAATCAGCGCGCCGGCGACTCCCGCACCGCGTGATTGCGCCGAGACGTAGAGTTGATAGAGCTCGTCGCCCTTCACCACGCAGAATCCAACCGGGGCTCCCACGGGACCCGCCACTCGCACGCTCGGAAGAATCGCCTCGAGCCTTTCTCGGAAGCTTTCCCAGCTACGAAGCCGAGCCAGTTGGACGGGCACGATTTTCGCGTGCGCATCATTCCAGCCGTCGTACCAGATCTCGGTCAGTCGACCGATCTCATGCCCTTCGGCGGATCGGACGTTCACGACACCCCCTCTTCGACAGCCGGTCACATCGGCTGTGTGCGCGCACACCTTTTCTGGAGGTTAGGCTCCACGAAGGATACCACGGCCGAGCTTGGGCTCGACCGATGAGTTTTCCAGTGCCCGGGAGTCTATGATGTCGAAAGCTCACGGACGGAAAGGAAGAAGTTGCAGCACGGCTGGCGAAATAGGCGAGATGGGGACATGTATCGTTTGATCGGGGAGGCAGGTGAATGAGCATCGTCACGGATATGTGGATTGCGTTGCGGTCCTTGGCAAGGGTCAAGGGACTCGCCATCACGGTGATCCTCACACTGGCGCTCGGGATTGGCGCCAATGCGGCGATCTTCAGCGTCGTCGAGGGTGTTCTGCTGCGACCGCTCATCAATCGCGACGAAGACCGTCTGATCTACATCCGCCACAGCGCGCTCGGCATCGGCGTCGAGAATGCCGCCTTCTCCGTACCGGAAATCCGGGACCTGCGCGAGGGCGTCACGACGGTGACCGACTTCGGCGAGTTCTCCACGATCGAGTTCACGATGATCGGGCTGGGCGAGCCGCGGGTCGTTCGTGCCGGAGTGGTCGATGGATCGTATTTCGAGGTCATGGGACTGCGCCCCGCGATGGGCCGCTTGCTCGGCCCGAATGACGACGGGCCTCAGGCAGCGGGGGCGGCGGTGCTGGTGCATCGTTTCTGGACCACTTCGCTGCAGAGCGACCCGACGGTGCTTGGAAAGACGCTTCGACTCGGTGAGCGATCGGCGACCATCGTCGGGGTTCTCGAGCCCTCCATCCCCTATCCCGCCGAGACCGAGATCATCGCGAACGTCGTGACGAGCCCCCACCACCTCTCGGCGACGATGGAGGATGGCCGCGTGCATCGGATGACAGAGGTCTTCGGAAGGCTCGCTCCTGGTGCCGATCTCGAATCGGCCCGCGCCGAGCTGCGCGCCGCCCACGGTGCGATCCTGGAGGAATATCCTGAGGCGTACCCGGAGGAAGCCGACTTTCGCATCGACGCGGTTCGGTTGCGCGATCAACTCGCCTCTCCGGCGAGAACCGTTCTGCTGGTGCTCCTTGCGGCGTCGGCGCTGGTTTTCATCATCGCCTGCTCGAACGTGGCCAACCTGATCCTCGCGCGCTCGGTTCGACGCGAAGGCGAGCTCGCGCTCCGGGCCGCGCTCGGCGCGAGCACGGGGGCGCTGCGGCGAACGCTTCTCGGGGAAAGTCTGCTCCTCTGCGGGACGGGCGCCGTCCTCGGGGTCATCCTCGCGCGACCGATGGTAGCGATTCTGGCTCAGTATGCCGCGCGCTTTTCCG
>DASPGQ010000400.1 GCA_035620555.1 Vicinamibacteria bacterium | reverse complement strand
TCATCTGCTGATTGAAGTCCTCGCCCGCGCGGCGAACCGTCCCGAGCAGTGCGAGAGCATAGAAAGCACGAGCCTCCTCGTCGTCTGGGTACTTCGCGACGATCTTCTCCATCGCGTCCGCGTAGGCCCAGTCGCGGCTCGACTTGTCCCCCTCGCCGTAGAGAAGCTCCACCGCTTCCATCCACATCTTCTCCCGCTCGGTTCTCGCCTTGGCAATGCGCTCGGAGCGCGAGGGGCCGAGCTTTCGAAGCGCAGCTCGTGCCGCCGGAAGGTCCTGTCGCGTCGGGGACGAGAGCGGGTTCTCGTTGTAGGCCATCGCCTCTCCCCAGTACGCGAGGGCGAAGTCGGGCTCGAGCGCTTGCGCCTCCCGAAAAGCATCGATCGCGTCTTCGAAGCCAAAGCTGTGCAGGATGGCGACGCCTCTGAGGAAATGCTCCTGCGCCTCGGCCGAAGCCGAAGTGGGAAAGCTGATGTCGCCCACTTGAGATCCAGACGAAGTCCCGGCGAAAATCACGACAAGGAGAAGGATGGCGATTCGTTGCATGACTACCTCCTGGCGCGGCCGACAGTGTATATTGCTGCCGCATTCGGGACCAATGCACGATTTCGGTCGATTGAGTAACTCGCATTTCTGGAGTGTCCGAGCATGGGCTTACGGCCAACCATTGTCAGCGCTCTTCTCTTCGGCCTCGCCGCGAACGTTTCCGGCGAGTCGCCCAAGATCGGCGACCACCCTCGGGTAAAGACTGCGATCGGACTTCTCGAGGCCTGGACCGACGCGAAGCAAGCTTACGAGGACATCCCTGGCGTGTCGTTCGCGGTCGTCCACGACCAGGAGCTCCTCTGGGCCCGCGGCTTCGGCGACGCGCACCGTGAGACCAAAGTACCGGCTGCCACGGACACGATCTACAGCATCTGCTCGATCTCCAAGCTGTTCACCGCCTCCGCGGTGCTGCAGCTTCGAGACGCGGGAAAGCTCCGCCTCGACGATCCCGTCGTCGAGCACTTGCCCTGGTTCGATATCGAGCAAACCTACCAGGACACATCTCCCATCACGATACGGGGACTGCTGACGCATTCCGCCGGACTTCCCCGGGAGTCGGACCATCCGTACTGGACCTTTCCCGATTTCGAGTTTCCGACCCGCGAGGAAATCATCGAGCGAATCTCCCACCAGAAGACGCTCTACCCTGCTGAACGGTACTTCCAGTATTCGAACCTGGGGCTCACGCTAGCGGGCGAAACCGTGACAGCCGTATCGGGAGTGCCCTATGCCGAGTACGTCGAGCGACATCTCCTCGAGCCGCTGGGAATGACGGATACGACGCCCGAGATCCCCAAGAAGCACGAGGGCGGTCGTTTCGCGACCGGCTACAGCGGACGGTCGCGAGACGGAGCACGGACTCCCCTCGTATTCTTCCAGACTCGTGGGATCGCGCCCGCTGCCGGTTTTGCCTCCACGGTCGAAGATCTGGCGCGGTTCGCCTCGTGGCAGTTCCGGCTCCTGGAACATGGCGGCGAGGAGATCCTCAAAGCGTCCACACTTCGCGAGATGCATCGCGTCCACTGGGTCGATCCCGACTGGAAGACGACCTGGGGGCTCGGCTATTCCGTGACACGGCGCGACGACAAGACCTTCGTGGGCCACGGCGGAAGCTGTCCCGGCTTTCGCTCGCACCTGCTCCTCCGCCCCGAGGAGAGGTTCGCCGCGATCGTCATGACCAACGCCGTCGACGTCGACGCCGGAATCTTCACTCGGATCGCATACGAGATCGTGGCCCCGGCGCTCCAAGAGGCGCGCGAATCTCCCGACACTCCGGCCCCGCCCGACATGACGCTCTACACCGGGCGTTACCGGTCCGGTTTCGGAGGTGAGATCGCCGTCGTTCCCTGGAAGGACACGATCGCCGTAGTACAACTTCCCAGCGACGATCCCAAGGAAGGGCTCGTGGAGCTCAAGAACGTTGGCGCGCACGTTTTTCGCCGGATTCGGGACGACGGAGAGTTGGGAGAAGAAATCGTGTTCGACGTCGTGAACGAACAGGTTACCCGGTTCACCCGGCACAACAACCACTACCCGAAACTACCCTGACCGTCTCACATCCAGACGAGCTCCGTCGGTACAATGAATCTTGATGGTGGAGGATCCGCAGAACAATCCCCCGTGGGCCGAGCTTTCTGACGAGAAACTCCTGGATCTTCGCCTCTGCGACCTCGACCTCCAACTCGACGGGGGGTTCCTGGGCAAGCGTATCGAGGAGCTCGAGGAGGAGCTCGCCGAAAAGGGCCTCGTGTTCCGCCCCTACTTCTGGCTCGGGGAGGAATGGTTCACCCCCAGCGGAGTTCCCGGAGTCGCACTTCCCTTCTATCTGGCGCACCCTCGCCTCATGAAGCTCGAGCGCAGCCAGATGCTCGAGGTCGAAGGCGGCACCGAGGACTGGTGCCGACGCATCCTTCGCCACGAATGCGGACACGCCATCGATCACGCCTATCAACTTCACCGACGTCGGCGCCGGCAAAAGCTGTTCGGGCTCTCCTCGGCTCCTTACCCCGAGGACTACGCGCCCAAACCGTTCAGCAAGAACTTCGTGCGCAACATCGATTACTGGTATGCTCAGAGCCATCCCGACGAGGACTTCGCCGAGACTTTTGCCGTGTGGCTCGATACGACCTCTTCGTGGCGAGTCAGGTACCAGGGATGGGCCGCTTTCAAGAAACTGAAGTACATGGACGAATTGATGCGAGAGATCGCCAATCAAACGCCCACCGTCACGACGCGTCGACGTCCGTACTCCATTTCCAGTCTCAAGCGAACGCTTCGCGCTCACTATGAGAAGAAGCGCGAGCAGTATCAACTGGATCTTCCCAAGCTCTACGACCGGGATTTGAAGAGGTTGTTCGACGGCACACCCGAATCGGGAGGCATCAGGGCTTCCGCGTTCATCGCCTCTCACCGAAAAGAAGTGAGGCGTCTCGTTGCACGATGGACCGGTGTCTATCAATACACCGTGGATCAGGTGATCGCCGAGATGATCGCTCGGTCGAAGCACCTCGGCCTGTTCCTCGGGGTCGATCCGGAAGAGGCCAAGCTGAACTTCTCCTTGCTGCTCGCGGTGCACACGATGAATTACCTCCACAGCGGTCGCTACCGCCTGGCCTTATGAGACATCTCCGGGTCCTTGCTCTAATGCACGAAAGCATGATGCCGCCGGATAACATCGAGGGCTACGACCTGCGCGAGGTGTCCTGGAAGATGGAGTTCGACGTCATCGAGACGCTGGTGCGCATGGGACATCGCGTGGCCCGGCTCGGGGTGGAAAGCGACCTCGGCGTGATCCGACGCGCGATTCGGGATGAGCGGCCCCATATCATTTTCAACTTGCTCGAGGACTTCGACGATGTCCCGATCTACGACCAGAACGTCGTGAGCTACCTCGAGCTCCTTCGCATCCTCTATACCGGCTGCAACGC
>DASPGQ010000399.1 GCA_035620555.1 Vicinamibacteria bacterium | reverse complement strand
ATGCTTTGCACGAGGCTCGCCGCGACTTCCTCGAATGCTTCGCCGTCCTCACGGATGGCGTAGAAGTACCGAGGTGAGACGTTGAAACGACGCTCTTCCCCGGAGGGACCGCGCGAGTAATTCCGGATGCGCACGACCCGCTCGGCGTCGCGAAACGGGAGCGCCTTCAGGAAAATATTGTCGACGACGCTGAAGAGCGCACTGTTCGCCCCGATGCCGAGACCCAGGATCAGCACCGTCGCGAGAGAGACGACGGGATTACGCCTAAGGGTGCGAAACGAGTACGAGAGGTCCTGCCGCAGATCGGCGAGCAAGTTTCCTCGGCGTGATCGCCCCACATCGGGCTGAATCTTCACGATGAGAACCTCACGGTCGGGCTTCGCGGCGCAGACGAGGCGGATCCGACCTGTGCTCAGGGTCGTCGACCCCACCGGAAGACCTTCGGACTGGAGTCGATCGATGCGCCGGGCGACGACCTCCTGCTCCGCCCGGGGCAGTTTCCGAAGCGCCGCTGCGGCCTTTCTGGTGAGCTCGATCGGGAAGGGCATCTAATCGTTCATCAGCCTGTTAGAGCTCGAGGTCTTTCTTGAGCTCGGCCCAGGAGACTGTCCGTGCCTTCTCGAGCGCGGTCTTCACCTCCCTGCGAGAGAGGAGACGGCGGAGCCGTTCGAGCAGACTCACATCGGAAAGGGGCACGAGCGCCGCTACGCCCTTTCCATGGCGGGTGACGATGAAGCGCTCGTTTCCATAGGCCACGCGGTTGACGAGATCGGCCAGGTTCTTCCGCGCCTCGCGAGTGGATACGTCTTCCATGGTTCCCTCGATGGGCGAGTCGTACAATATGTACACATAGTACACAAACTCGAGGAAACGACAAAACGCCAAATATCGGTCGACGGCCCGCGTCCAGGGTCCGGTTGGCGGTTCCCCCGGTTCTATGACTTCGAGGCGTAGCGCAGCTAGCGCACGTCTTCTCTCAGTAACCGCGTCGGGCTCTCGTGGACGGCCCGCCGAGCCGGAGCGATGCAGGCGGCCACCATGGCGAGAAACATGAGTCCAGCGGCCGCGACGAGGCTCGGGACGTCGAGCACGGAAACACCGTAGAGCACGCCCATGAGGAAGCGTCCCCCGAGACCGGCGAAGGCGAGACCGGCGACGATTCCAACGAGACCCGGGCGCAAGCCGTCGCTCACGACCGCTCGCGCCAGGCGCGCCGAGCCCGCCCCGAGTGCTGCGCGGATCGCCATCTCCCGGAGGCGATACCGCACGGCGAAGGCGAGGGTCGCGTAGATGCACGCGCCGGCGAGGACGAGAGCGGCGGCCGCGATTCCCCACAGGAGCGCCGACACGGCGCGGCGCTCGGAGAGCCAGTCGTCGAGCTGGCTCTCCATCGGCCGCACGTCGAGAACGGCCTGATTGGGATCGACTTCCTGGAGCGCCGCTCTTACCGAGGACGCGAGCGTCTCGGGGCGTCCTTCGGTGCGCAGGACGAACTCCGGCATGTTCAGCGCCGCGGGAAAGAGGTTCTGGAGGATCGGCACGTAGACGGTGTAGTCGGGCTCCTTGTCCAGGGACACGAGCTGGGCTTCTCCGGCGACACCGACGACCTCCCACAGAGTCTTGGCGGTCCCAAGTCGCACCTTCTGCCCCACCGGATCTCGATCCTCGAAGAGAGTCTTCGCAAGCTTCGCGTCGAGGATGACGATCGGGCGACTGCCGCCTTCGTCCCTCGGCTCGAACTCGCGTCCCGAGAAGATCGGAATTCCCAGGGTGCGCAGGAGCCCTTCGGAGATGACGCGGTAGTGCGCGTTCGGAAGCCCCGACTGGCCGGCCTGATCGGGACGGTAGGTCACGATGGCGGCTTGTCTCTGCGTGAGCGGAGGATGGCTCATCGCCGCGACCGAGACGACGCCGGGTATCTCGCCGAGGACGGCGACGGCGCGGTCGATGTAGCGCTTCTGTCCGGGGAGATCGAACTGGTTCACCGGTAGAGCGACGCCGGCGACGAGGATGTCGTCGACGTCGAATCCGGTCTCGACAGCGGCGAGCGCGCGTACGCTCCGAAGCTGCATGGTGGAGGCGACGAGGAGAGGGATGGCGAGCGCGACCTGGACCGCCACGAGACGCCCGCTCAGTTTCTTCCTCTTGAGGTCGATCGTCCGCGTGGTCGTGAGCGCGGCCCAGGCGGGAAGGGTCCCGAATGCGAGAGCTGCCAGAAGCGTGATGCAAACGGCCCAGAGCACGAGCTCAAAGGTGAGCTCGATCTCGTACGCGCGTGGAAGGAGCACGGGGTCGATCCCGCGGAGGCCGAGCAGGCCAAAGGAGCCCGCGAGAAGACCGAGCCCGCAGCCGAGCGCGGCGAGGAGGCCGGCTCGAGAGAGGAGAAGGGCAAAGAGGCGGACACGGGTGGCGCCGAGCGCAGCGCGGAGCTCGAGCTCGCCCCGACGCGCCATTCCCTGGACGAGGAGCAATATGGCCACGTTGGTCCAGGCGATGACGAACAGGAGCTGTACCGCCGAGAACAGGGTTTCGAGCGAGCGCTTCGACGTCCCCACGAGCTCGTCCTTCAACGGAATGACCCGGGCGCTGAGATTCCGGTTCCCGTCGGGATAGGCTTCGGCCAGCTGCGCCGCCACCGTCTCGATCTGCTCCTGCGCCTCCTCGATCGAGCGGCGTTCTTCGAGTCGCGCGACGAGGCGAAGGAAGTGAAACGCCCGATCGCTCTCTGGAGGGCCTTCGATCGCGAGCGGGACGAAGACCTCGCTGTCGCTCCTCGGAAACCGGAAGTATGCGGGCAGGACGCCGACGACGGTATGGGGCCGTCCGTCGAGCCGGATGCCTCTCCCGATGACGTCGCTCTCTCCTCCGAAGGCCCGCTGCCACAGGGCGTGGCTGATGAGAGCGACTCCCACTTCCGGCGCCCGTTCGATGTCGTCCTCGAAGAGCCTGCCCAGGACCGGCTCGACGTCGAGGACCTCGAACAGGTTGGCGGTGACCCGCGCCCCGTTGACGGACGCGGGGTGGTCTTCGCCCTCGAGAGTCATGGTCGCGATCCTCATCGCCGCGACGCCCTCGAACGCCTCCACGCGATCGCGGTAATCGCGGTAGTTGTCCCACGAGAAGGGATACTTGTCGACGCCGAAGCTTCGCGCGACACACCACGGAGTCACGAGCCGATCGGACTGAGTGTAGGGAAGCGGGTTCAGGAGCACCGAATCGACGACGGCGAAGATCGAGGTGCTGAGAGAAACTCCGATCGCCACCAGCAACACGACGAGAACGCTCGAGCCTCGCTGCCGGGTCAACCCTCGGAAGAGCTCGCGGTAGATCATTCCTTCCTCCCTCCCCGAAACCTAGGCGTCCCAGAATCATTCGTCCATTGAAAGATTTGTTGCTGTGATATAAATATTTCTTATGACAAGTCTCGAGATCCGCCACCTGCAAGTTATTGAGGCAGTGCAACGTTTGGGCACGGTCACGCGAGCGGCGTCCTCTCTCCACCTGACGCAGCCCGCCGTAAGCCACGCTCTCCGGGAAATCGAGCGTCGCCTCGGAGTGACGGTCGTGGTGGCGAACGGCCGGGGCATCAAGACAACGGCCACGGCAGACCGGCTCGCAGCAAGAGCGCGGGAGATTCTCGGGGCGATCGCCGACGCCGAGCAGGAAGCTCGTGCTCTCTCGGGCGACGAGAAGAGCCGTCTTCGCATCACGACCGAGTGCTACACCTGCTATCACTGGCTTCCGAAAGGGCTCGCCGAGCTCCGTCGACGGCTCCCCCGACTCCAGCTCGAGCTCGTTCCCGAGGCGACTCGCCGTCCGCGGGAAGCGCTCCGGGCCCGAGAGGTCGACGTCGCCCTCGTGTGCCGGCTCGTGGAGCATCCCGAGATCGAGTACGTCCCGCTCTTCAGCGACGAGATGGTGGCGCTCGTTGCGCCCGATCACCCACTCGCCTCACGACCGTTCGTGATTGCGGAAGACTTCCGCGATCAGCACGTCGTGCTGCAGACCGATCCCAAGGACAGCACCGTCGTCCTCGGCTTCCTCGCGCCGGCCGGGGTCGAGCCCGCGAGAGTCTCGACACTCCTCCTCACCGAGGCGCTGGTCGAAACCGTCAAGGCGGGACTGGGAGTGACGGTGCTGTCTCGATGGGCCGTGGCGCCGCACCTTCGCGAGGGCACGCTCCGCGCCATTCCCGTGACGCGCGAAGGCCTCGTCCGTCACTGGTGGGCGGCCTTCCCCCGGGGCGCGCAGCGGCCCGGCGTCGCCGAGCTCATCGAGCTCGTGAGGGAGAGGGGTCTCGATCAATAGAGCGGCCGAGTTTTCCTGAGCTCACCAGCGAACGAGCTTCAGGCCCGGAACCTTCGGGAAGCTTCTGGTGTCGTGGGTGACGACATCCATACCCCGTGATACGGCCGTGGCGGCGATGAGAAGGTCGTGAGCTCCAACCGTCACACCTCGAGCGGCCAACTTGGCCCATATCCGTGCGTGCGCTCTCGCCGCCACGAGATCGAACGAAATGACGGGGATGGAGCTCAGAAGGCCCTCGACAAACGCTTGTCGCCGGCCGCGGCGCGCCTCTCCACGGGCGCGGTGTACGCCGTGGAGGAGCTCCGACGCGGTGATTGCGGAGATCGCGAATTGGGAGTCTTGGTGCTTCGCGAGAGCCGATTCGAGATCGAGCCTGCCGCGCTCGGCCGCGACAAGGATGCTCGAGTCGATGAGCGCGCCCACGAATCAGCGCTTCCAGGGCGACTCGGGCACCCGATCCTGCGATCGGGTCAACTCCTCCAACGTGTCGAGATAGTCGTCGTCCACCCGCGGGAGCGACCGCAGGAGCGCCGCGAGATCCGCTCCCGTAAACCTCGACGGCGTGGCGGGCCGAACCTCACAAATGGGCTCACCCCCGCGCTCGATGACGAAAGTCTCGCCTCGGTATTTGACTCGGTTCATGATTTCCGAAAAGTTACGCGACGCTTCCGTCGCCGAGAGCCTTCGCGACGACCCGTACTCGGGTGGTGTTTCCCGGGCACGATCGCCTTTTCCCTTCATCTGAATAATCATAATATCATATTTTTGGATTATACGCAATGCCTGGTCCTGACCAGAACATCCCGGCCTCGACACCGATCCCACGTGATCTCCGGATGGGCGGCGTTGACGAGAATGCTAACGTGGCTCCATGAATGCTCTCGCCAGAGTCGCTCCGGCCTTCGTCGAAATGGCTCACCGCATCGTCTGGTGCAGCGCCGCCACGGTGGACTCGAGGGGTCGTCCTCGCTCCCGCACTCTGCACCCGTGCTGGCTTTGGGAGAGCGGAGCTCTCGTAGGATGGGTGGGAACGATGAACACGCCTTTGAAGCGGACGCATCTCGAAAGGACCCCCTACATCTCGCTGAACTACTGGGACCCGTCCCAGGACAATTGCACCGCGGAGTGCCGTGCGACGCTTCATCACGACGACGAGACGCGACGGATGGTGTGGGATCTATTCTCCAGCCGGCCCGCGCCTTTGGGCTACGACCCGGCGAACATCCCGGGATGGGACAGGCCGACCGCCGACACGTTTGCGGCGATCCGACTCGATCCCTGGCGCCTGCGCGTCTTCCCCGGCTCCATGGCCCACGGTAAGGGCGAAATCCTCACCTGGCGGGATGATGGAGCGCATCGATAACGGACGCTCGCGCCTCAAGGCCTCAAGGCCTCAAGGCCTCAAGGAAAGAGCGGCGCGATCGGGAGCACGAAAACGATGGAAAGAGACCAGGGGCTCGCATCCTTGAGGTACCGAGTACCGTCCGGGAAAACGTCACCCGCCTGGGGAATGCCGGTCGCAAGATAATCGAGCGACAGCTCGACCTCCACGTTCCGGAGCCAGCCGGCCGCGGGAAGTCGATGAAAGACGAGAAACGCGGTATCGAGCTCGAAGTCGAGCTTGTGCGTGTAGACGCCTTCGTCATTCGGCCGCGCCGCCGGGCTCAGCTGATCGACGACGTCGAAATGCATCTCGACCCATCCGCCCGTGTGCTCCGGCTCGAGAATCGACAGATTGAGCTCGATCTCGAGCTCGACGGGGTTGTCCCGGATGCTTTCCGCTCCGAGCTCCTCGGCGGTCTTGCCGGTGAAGGGGTTCGCGTCGGTGCTCGCGAACGGCTTCCAGATCGTTTCCAGAGTGACGCCCACCCGGGGAATCTCCGTAGGGATGCCCAGCGAGAGGATGATCTCGAACGCCGCTTCCCTCTCCTCCCGCACCACGGAGTCGGTGTGGCCTGCATTCGAATCCGCGATGGCGGCTCCCGCGAATAGATTGGAGATCGTGAAGGTCGGCTCGAGCTTGAGCGCCGGAGTGCAAATGATCTTGCAGTCCTCGCTCTCGGCGCGAGCCGTTCCCGAGATCAAAAGCGGGAGAAATGCGAGAAGAATGCCTCGTTTCATGATCCTCACGATAATCGAAAGCCTAGCAGGCGCGGGTAAAAGAAGAGTAAGAGTGAGCTTGGCGGTCCCGCCTGCGGGTCTTACCGTCTTCTAACTCCGCTCGAGTAGAGTTCGCGAGCAGGCTGATGAAAAAGTGCTGCCCAGCCTGCCGAGCGGCGGCCAAAACGTCTGCCGCGAGATCGGCGCGCAGCGCCGCAAAGGCCGAGCCGTGGCGGCCGGACGATCGCGGGTCCCGCCACGGCACTAAGGACAAGAGAGGAGGTGCGTCATGAAAGTTTACCTCGGGTTAGTGTGGCTTCTCGGCACTGGAGCCGCGTATACCGAGACCCATCGCTTCAGTTTCGACGAATACGCCGCGGGTGAAGCTCCCGCAGCCTTCACGACCGCGCGGACGGGCCAGGGGGCCCAGGGAACGTGGGTCGTCGAGGCGACGGCCGATGCGCCGTCGGCCCCGAACGCCGTCAAGCAGACGTCGACCGACGACACGAGCTATCGGTTTCCGGTCATGATCGCCGCGGGCGTGAGCGCAACCAACGGGACCCTGTCCGTTCGGTTCAAGGCGATCACGGGTCGCGTGGATCAGGCCGCGGGCCTGGTCTGGCGCTACGCCGACGAGAACAACTACTATATCGTTCGAGCGAACGCGCTCGAGGACAACGTGGTTCTTTATAAGGTCGAGAACGGCAAGCGCTCGTCGCTGGCACCTCGGGGAACGCGCGCGGGAACCTACGGAGTCGATCACGAGGTGCCTGGTGGAGTGTGGAATACCCTCACCGTGCGATTCGAAGGTCCTCTCTTCACCATCTCGTTCAATGACGCGCGGCTCTTCGAGGTCGAGGACTCCACGTTCGAGAACGCGGGCGGTGTGGGGATCTGGACGAAGGCCGATTCCGTGACCCTGTTCGACGACCTGATTCTCGAGAGCGAAGAGTAAGCAGGGTGATGAAAAAGTACGACCCAGCCTGCCGAGCGGTGGCCAACATGTCTGCCGCGAGATCGGCGCGAAGCGCCGCAAAGGCCGAGCCGTGGCGGCTCGATCGATTGCAGGTCCCGCCACGGCATTGAGTAACTCTAGAGAGAGAAGATGACCGCGGCGACCCAACGACGTCGCCTCTTCGTGGCAT
>DASPGQ010000398.1 GCA_035620555.1 Vicinamibacteria bacterium | reverse complement strand
AAAGGGCGATCTTCTTCCCGTCGTGCGTGGTGATCTCTCCGTGAATGTGAAGCTGGAATCGGCCATCGGCCCGAATCTGCAAGTAGTCAACCCCGGTGACATTTCCCTTGAGTCTTGGGCCCTTTGACTCACCCTCGAACGCAACATCGAACTTGGCCCCCTCGGGCGGGGGAGCCGTATCTCCTGCCATCAGCGCCTCGAAACTGACTCCGTATTCGGTCATTCCCGTGATCTTGACAGTGTATTCGTACAGCAAGTCTCCGACTTCGATCGTGCTCATGAATACTCCCTCCTCCGTGGGTAAGAAAGAACAGTCTGTGGCTAGTCCCGATAGTGTAATAAACGTTGTGGGAGTTTCCTCGCGGGCCTCCTCCAGGCCGATTGTACCGTGCTCGCATGCCACGTGCCCTCGGATGTAGCCCAGCTCGATCCGAGTCGGTTCAGTGAGAAGCGTATGAAGAAGATGATGCTCCCGAGCTCGGGAGAAAGTGCTTATCGTACCAGGCGATGCTGCGCTCCATCAGATCGATCTGATGTCCGATCTCCCGGATTCCGTGTCCTTCGCGCGGATATCGAACCATCATCGTCTCGACGCCCACGTCCTTGAGAGCGACGTAGAACTGCTCGGATTCGGCGATCGGCACGTCGTTGTCGTTCTCCCCGTGGACGAGCAAGACCGGAGTCTTCACCTTGGCCACGTGCTTGAGCGCCGAGCGCTCCCAGAGGACGTCCATCAAGTCGCCTTGATGGGGGAATGTCCCGAACTCGACGGCGAGATAGTCGTGGTAGTACGCCATGTAATTGAAGCTGATCAGATTCGAGATGCCGTACATCGGGATCGCCGCTCGGAATCGGTTCGTTTGCGTGACGAGCCACATCGTCAGCTGCCCGCCGTAGCTTCCTCCCTGGAGTCCGAGCCGGTCGGCGTCGATCCATTCGGTGCGGCGCACTACGGCATCGACACCGTAGAGCACGTCCTGGGCCTCACCTCCGTTTTGATCGCCGAAGATCGCATCGGCGAAAGCTTGCCCGTATCCGGTCGAGCCCCGGTAATTCACTTTGAGAGACGCCCATCCGCGCGCGGCATAGACCTGGGTGCGGTAGTCGAGCTCGGGACCATCTTGTCCATGCGGACCGCCTTTGATCACGGCGATCAGAGGATGCTTCGAGCCTGCGCTCCGACCGAGAGGGTGGGTAAGGAAGGCCTCGACTTCGGTTCCGTCGAAGCTCAGAAAGGTGACGGACTCGACCTCGGCGATCTCGCGGCTACTCAGGAGCTCGCGATTGAGATCGGTCAGGAGTCGTGGCTCCGCGGGTCCTGACTTGAGGTAGAGCTGCGGCAGATCGCGCTCGGTGGCCGTGGAGTAGGCGATGACGCCACCCTTTCCTAGAGACCAGGAGGTTCCCCGCCCGCCGAGCCGCGGCATCACTGCCGAGGGCTCCTCTCCCGAAAGCGGGAAACGATAGAGTCCGATGCGGCCTCGTTCCTGAACGGTGCACCAGATCTCCTTTCCGTCCGGGGACCAGGCGTGATCGCGCTGGCGATTGTCCACGGTAGCTCCGAGCTCTCGGCGCTCGTTGCCTTCGGCGTCCATGATCCAGAGGTGCGTGTCCTCCATCGTGGTCTCCGAGGAAGTCAGCCCGCGCTTGGTTCCGAGATAAGCGATGGAGCTGCCGTCGGGAGACCATTGCGGCTGGTACTCGATGTTCTCCGTGCGGGTGAGCCGGCGAACGCTCCCATCCGAGACCTTCACCGCAAAGATGTCGTAGTTGAAGAAACGGTCCGGGTCCGGCTCCCAGTTCGACACGAACAGGATCTCCTCGCCCGAGGGGGACCAATCGATGGAGTGCTCATAACGACTCCCATGGGTGAGCTGCCGGAGGCCGCTCCCATCGATCGATACGGTGAAAATGTGAAGCCGCCGGTTGTCGTTGAAGCGAGTGGATCCTTCACCGGCGTGGGGTTTGTAGAGATATCTCGTGATGACGGCGGGATCCCCGCCGGCGTCCTGAGTCTCCGGTCCGGCGACGGCCGAGACGAAAGCGATGCCACGGCTATCGGGAGACCAGGCGAGACTCTCTCCGCTCGAGGGAAGCGGATGGTTCGTTCCCTGGACCTTCGCGAGGAGCTTTCCGCTCCCACCGCTGGCGGGAACGACCATGAGACCGAATTCGCCCCCGTCGGCGCCGAAGTAGGCGATCCATTTCCCGTCGGGAGACCACCGCGGGCCCACGCCACGCGCGGTCTCTCCAAGAAGGGGAGCCGAGCTCGCGGAGTCGATGTCCCACACGAAGATCCGCGACGTCGTGTGGCGATCTCCCTCGCGGCTCTCGACGATATAGAGAATCTTCTTGCCGTCGGGCGAGAGTCTGACGTCGCTCACCGAACGGAGCTCGTGGAGATCCGACAGCTGTAAGCCGCGGCGCTCGCGGCTCGCGGCCGGTTCCACCGGAACGAGGGCGACCAGTAACAACGCGGGAAGACGCCGCGAAACGAAGCTTCCGAGCTTGTGCACTCTATTTGCCTCCTCGAACCCAGTGTGCGCCGAGAGATTATGACTCATTCCGCCCCTCGCGGGTGGTTCGAAGGCGTTGCCGGTGTATCATTGATAAGGTCCTCCATGTCACACTCCCGGCTCGGCGTTTTCCTCTCGCTCTTTCTGACGGCTTCGGCAGGCTCGCAAGTTCTGCCTCCTCCGACCGAGCTCGTTTTCGATCGTTTCTCCAATCGCGTGGTGAAGATCGAGGTCGAGGAGTCGGGGTCCGCCGCCAAAGCGTCCATTGGCTCCGGTCTCTTCGTCAGCCCCGACGGACATCTGATCACCAACTACCACGTGATATCGCAAGTCGTGCAGCACCCCGAGCGCTACCAGGCGCACTTCGTGGGCGCCGACGACGAGGAAGTGCCGGTAAGCGTTCTCAACGTCGACGTCGCTCACGATCTCGCCCTCGTCAAGACCGACCTCTCGACTCCGTCTCATTTCGTTCTCGGCGAGTTCGATGCTCCCCAGGGACTTCGCCTCTACTCCATGGGTCACCCGCTCGACCTCGGTCTCAACATCGTCGAGGGAACCTATAACGGATTTCTCAAACATTCGCTCGATCGGCGAATTCATTTCACCGGCTCGCTCAATCCCGGGATGAGCGGAGGTCCGGCGATCACGGCCGATGGACGCGTGGTGGGAATCAACGTGGCGAGCGCGGGAGAGCAGGTGAGTTTCCTGGTCCCCGTCGAAAGAGCGGTAGCTCTCGTCGATCGTTCCTGGGCAGATGATTTCGAGACGCCGTCGTCTCTGTTGGACCTGGTGCGCGACCAGATCGACGATTACCAGCGCAACTTCTATTCGGTACTTCTGGATAGCACGCCTCCCACCATTGCGCTGGGGGTTTTCTCGGTACCGACTCAACCCGCGGCCTTCTTCAACTGCTGGGCGGATGCCTATCGGGAAGACAGTGTGGCCTACGAAACCGTGGATCACCAGTGCTCGACGGTCGACTACATCTTCATTTCCGACGAGCTGGTGTCGGGACGGTTCTGGTTCTACCACCGGCTCATCGAAAGCGACGAGCTCAATCGGTTCCAGTTCGATACTCTCTACACGGACGATTTTCAACAGACCTACCACGGAATGGGCGGCGGAGAGAGCGAGGTCACCGAGTTCCGCTGCCACAGCGGTGCTATCCGGGAGCACCGCCTGGCCTTCAAGACCGTCTTCTGCCTTCGAGGCTACAAGAAACTGCCCGAGCTCTACGATCTGGTGTTCAAGGCGGCGGTCGTCGGCAAGCCTCTCATCGGGCTCGAGACGGCGCTCTTCGCGTCCGGTCTGAGCTTCGACAACGCGGAGGCGCTGGTTCGCTGGTACATGGGAGCCGTTGCGTGGAACGAGACAGAGTGATCCTGCTGGTCGAGGTCCTGGACCGGCGCGGGCGGGTGCGGGAGCGTGTGCGACTCGATCGCTATCCCGTACACATCGGTCGCGCCTATTCGAACGACGTCATCCTCGAGGATCGGTTCGTCTCGCCGGCACATCTGGCAGTACGGGAGGACGAGAGCGGAATGCTGATAGCCTGCGATCTCGACAGCGTGAATGGATCCTGGCTCGTCGAGGATGGCCGCCGTGTCCGTGAGTTTCCCATCGAATCCGCTCTGCGGATGCGTCTCGGGGAGACGGTGATACGCTTCGTGAGACCGGACCATCTCGTCGCACCTGCCGAGGTGCTTTCCCGTGAATCGAGCCAGCTCCTTTCGAAGCTGAAGGATGGCCGGCTGGCGGCACTTGCGATAACCGGCAGTCTGGGGGTCTTTCTCGCCGACGCCTATCTCGCTTCCTATTCCGCTTCCGCCTGGACCGAGGTCATCGGTCCCCCGGTCATGGCGCTCATGAGCCTGGGGTTCTGGGCGGGAGTCTGGGCGTTCGCGAATCGTGTTCTCACCCATCGCTTCGACTTCCTGCGACACTGGGCCGTGGCCTGCCTCGCCAGCGCGGTCATGGTGCTCGTCGTTCCGGCAAGCGAGTACGCCCAGTTCGTGACGTCCTGGGAAGATGTCGGCCTCGCGATCCTCTATCTCGGCTCGGGTCTATTGGTGGCCCTGCTCATCTACGGGCATCTGAGTATCATTCCCTCGGCGAGCCCACGTCGGCGCCGTTGGTGGTCACTCGGCACCTCGGGAGTCCTTCTGGGGCTTTCGGCTTTCTTCGTCCTCACCACGTCCCAGGGATTCTCCACCGACATCGAGTACGACATCCCACTCAAGAGCTTCGGCAGCGAATGGATCCCCGCAGGCTCGACCGAGGACTTTCTTTCGAGCGCCCGCGAGACGAAGGACTGGGTCGACGCGCAGATCTCGTCGCGCTGAATCGCAAGAAGCTCGGTAAAACCGGGCCTGGGCTCGGATTTGTTCTGGACTCGTTGTGGGCCGAGAAGCGGGTGTCTACCTATTGCCCACCACTACTTCTCGCAGTCCATCTCAAATGTTGACTAGATATTTAATATCAAAGTATAATCGATATGTGAAACCTGTATCTGTACATGTATCCGAGACAGCCTATGTGGAAATGAAGGCTCTCGCTACTTTGAAGGGGCGCCCGGTCGCCGAGCTGATCCGCCAGGCAATGGAAGAGTACCTCGAGCGGGAGAGAGGCCGGCGGGAATCTCTCTTGGATCGAGCCGCTCACCCGAGCGGACGGCTTCTGCGCCCGTGGACGCGAGACGAGCTCTTCGAGGAAATGGTCTCGCGCTCTTGACCCTCGGGGTTGATACCGACGTCCTCGTCAACTGGGTGATGGCCGGCGCTCCTAATCACCAGGCTTCCCGTGAGCTCCTCGAGCGGGAAGTTCGAAAAAATGGCAGCCAGCTCGGTGTCGTGCTGCAGACCCTTCTGGAGTTCCAGCATATCTCTACCGATCCGAGGCGTTTCGAAGAGCCACTCACCATGGCCAAGGCGCTCGAATGGAGCCAGGTGATTTGGGACAGCAAGGAGGTCGTACGCATTCTTCCGCGCGCTTCGGTATTGCCGCGCGTGGTCGACCTCATGAAGCGACACTCTTTGGGGAGGAAGCGAATCCTCGACACCGCCCTCGCGGCTACCCTGGAAGGCTCGGACGTGAGGCGGCTCGCCACGCTGAATCGAAAGGATTTCGAGGTCTTCTCATTCCTGGAATTGATTTCTCCTGGCGAGATCGACGTCTGAGAGGTCTATCGGGCGGGGGAGCTGGGAGCTCGTTCCGATTGGAGCTCGGAGCTCGTCGAGCGGGTGACGACCTCGATCAGCGCACCGTCCGATCGCCGCTCGGTGGCTCGGCCGATGACGGCAACTTCGTCGAGGCGTTCGCACGCTTCATCGACCTTCTCTGGCCGAAGACCGAAGACGAGGCCGCCCGACGTCTGCGGATCGAAGAGAAGCTCGAAGGCCGGGTGACGCGCGGCCTCCGGCTGGACGGCGATTCCCTTTCGCCATTTCGCGTTCTCTTCGTGGAACGTGCTGCGGAACCCTTGGTTCAAGAGAGAAAGCGCGCCCGGTAATGCTGGGAGGGAAGCCACGTCGATGACGGCGCTGACGCCGCTCGCACGCAACATGCCCGCGAGATGTCCCGCGAGACCGAAGCCGGTGACGTCGGTCATGGCTTGGGCTCCTAGCTCGGATGCGATGCGCGCCGCTTCGTCATTTTCCGTAAGCATCGATTCGATCGCCGCTCTGAGCCACGGTCCCTTGGCACGGCCCTGCATATCGGCGTGGAGAACGACGCCGGTCCCGAGGCGTTTCGTCATCAGGAGCTCGTCGCCCGCCTCGAGCTTGTCGACCGACAGAAGAGACCCGAGGTCCCCGAAGCCTTCGACGGAAAAACCGACCACGAGCTCGGTCGAGGTCGTCGTGTGGCCGCCAAGTAACGTGACGCCGTGTGGATCGAAGACGGCGCGCGCCCCGGAGAGCACTTGATACAAAATCTCCTCCGAGTCTTCGTCCGAGGCTTCCTTGGGGATCGATATCATCGCGAGGGCGTAGCGCGGTGAGGCGCCGGTGGCATAGAGGTCCGACAACGCGTTTACCGCCGCGACGCGGCCGACGAGGTATGGGTCGTCGAGAAAAGCCCGAAACGCGTCCACGCTGGTGACGACGGTGTCCCCGCCCGGTGTCTTGTAGGCCGACGCGTCGTCCGGAGTGTCGAGGCCAAGCACGACCGAGTCGTCCTGCGTCCGAGGCTCGAGCCGGTCGAGCGCGCGATCGAGCACGCTCTGCCCGACTTTCGCCGCGCAGCCTCCGCACAGGATCTCCATCTCCTTCGACATATCGGGAAGCGCACGGAAGGCTTCGGTCATCGCGCCCTCATCGTCGAGCACCTGGAACTTCTCCATGAAGGCTCGGTCGATGCGATCCTTGAGGCGCATGACCCACGGGCCCTCGAACGATGCGCCCCATTTCGCCCCGAGCGCGGAACCGTCCCCGAGGTTGAGCAGTGTAAGGAAATCGGCCTGCGGACGATAATGCCGCAAGGGCCTTCCTCCCTTCGCGGCGCGCAGGTTGTCAATGAGATAGGGCCCTTGCCGTACCGCGTAGACCCCTGCCTTGGGAGTGTCGGGATGGTCCATCAGCGTTCCGCAATCACCCACGGCGAAGAGATCGTCGAAACCCTCGATCTGAAGGGTGGAGCGCGTCCGCACGAATCCCCTCGGCTCGGTCGGAAGGTTCGATGCCGTGAATACCGGGTGGCTCACGGCGCCCGTGACCCAGATGAGCGCGTCGAAGGGGAGGTGCTCACCGTCGTTGAGCTCGACCTGGTTTGGGCGGACGGCGACCACTCGGCGGTTCGGATGGAAATCGATCCTTCTGGACTCGGCGTTGCGATGCACGCGTTCGATGAGGCTTCTCGGATAGCCGGGAAGCACGTCGTCACCCATGTGGACGAGGCTTACCTGGATTCCTTCATCCTGACGAGCGCCCAGTCGCTCCCAGATCGTGAAGGCGAGCTCCACCCCGCCGGCTCCGCCCCCGACCACGAGAACCCGATACGGAGAGCGCACCGATTCTGTCAGCGCGCCGATGCGGCGAACGAGCTCGGCGATCGGCCTCGTGGGAAGCGCATGATCGCGGACCCCCGGCAGATCGAGGCCGGCCACCGTAGAGCCGATATCGAACGAAGCGAGATCGTAAGGCACAGGCGGCCGGCCGGCGACGTGGATCTCTTTAGCCGCGGCGTCGACGCGAATCGCGGGCGAAAGGATAACCCGTGCCCGCGCCCGGCGGGCGAGCGGGATCACGTCGATCTCGAGCTCGTCCATGCGGTACTGTCCCGCCACGAATCCCGGCACCATGCCGGAGTAGATCGCCACGGGCCGGTCGAGAACCACGGTGATATGCGTCGCGGGGAGCGGCTCCATGGCGAAATGGCGAAGGACCTGCACGTGGGTGTGCCCGCCTCCAACCAGGACGAGCTCGGTTCGCGACTTGCTCACGCGGGAACATTCTATCCCAGCGTTTCGAGAAAACCGGGGGGCTTTGTGATCGCGGGCTACCTGCCGGCGCGTCGCAACGTTCGCCGGGATCCGATGGCCACCCTTCGTCAGGATGAGGGCGCGTGATATCTTGGGTAGGTGAAGACGGTTCTTCTTGCTCTTTTCCTGTCCGCCATCCAGGAGACGGCGGCGCCCCGAGTATTCGTCCGGGTCGACTCCGGAGCGGTGGAGGCAGGCGACCGGAAGCGAGTCAAAGAGCTGTCGGATTCGGTCCGTGACATCCGCGAGCAGATCCAGAAGCGGGTGGACCTGGTCAATGCCGACGAGAGAGCCGAGGCCGACGTCCTCGTCACCGTCCTCGATCGTCGCATCGAAGTGAGCCCCACGGGAGAGAACAACTACGGGGGCGAGCTCAAGCAGACCCACTACCAGAGCCGTTACATCCTCACCTACCGAGTCGAGACCGGAGGCCAGGCTCATGAGACGGAAACGGCGCTCGCGGGAGCGTTCGTGACCTGGAAGCGCGTGGCGGGCACCGTGGCCAAGGAGATCGGAATCTGGGCCCGCCATTACCAAGCGTCCGAAAAATGACGATTTTCGCGTCCGGCTCGAATTCGACTATTTTGCCTACAATGTGAACTTTCTTCCCGCCGGGAACGTATCGGGGTGAAGATGATTGGCGCTCTCGAGCAAATGGCGCTGCTCGCTGTCCTGAGGCTCAGGGAAGAGGCCTCCGCGGTGGCCATCCGCAAGGAGCTCCACGAGCGCACGGGAAAGAACGTCGGTAGAGGGGCCCTCTATACGGTGCTCGAGAGGCTCGAGGGAAAAGGCTACCTGTTTTCCTGGCTCGGCGAGCCGATGCCGGAACGGGGAGGTCGAGCCCGTCGCCACTACAGCGTGACGGTGTCTGGCGTGAAGGCCCTCCGGGAATCGAAGAAGGCCATCCAGAGTTTGTGGAGCGGCCTGGAATCCGTGCTGGGAAAGAGCTGGTGAGAGCGCCCAGCCCACCTCGACTCGCGGAGGCTCTCTTAGCCCGGGTCGTTCGGCATCGAGACCGATCCGAGGAGATTCTGGGCGACCTCGCCGAGGAGCACCGGGAGATCGTGCGAGCGCGGGGCCGGCTCGTGGCGCATCTCTGGTATTGGTACGAAGCGTTGGGGATTGGCAGCCATTACCTCTTCCGACGGCATCGTCGAAAGCGCGAACGCAGAAGGGACGGAACGATGAGAAGCCTGCTCCGGGATTCGAAGCACGCCCTTCGAGGGCTTCTGCGGGAGCCGAGCTACACCGCCATCGTGGTCGTGACGCTCGCTCTCGGTATCGGCGCCAACGCCGCCGTCTTCTCGATGGTGGATGCCCTCGTATTGCGCCCCTTTCCCATACCGGACATCGCCCGTCTCGTGATGGTCTGGCAGACGGATCCCTCACGAGACTGGGATCGATCCAACGCCTCGCCCGCGGACTTTCTGTCGTGGAAGGAACAGACGACCGGGTTCGATGACCTCGTGGCGATGGAGTGGTGGGACGTGAATTTGAGCGGTGTCGGCGAGCCCGAGAGGCTCCAGGGCTCATTGGTGACGCCCGGCTTCCTCGACGTTCTCGGCGTCGAGCCCCTTCTTGGCCGCACCCTCGGCGCGGATCGAGATCAGTTTGGGGCCAAGACCGCGGTCATCAGCTACCAGCTCTTCTCGCGCCGATTCGGAAGTGACTCGTCGATTCTGGGAACCGCCATACTTCTGAACGGCGAGCGATACGACGTGGTCGGCGTGGCCGAAGAGGGCTTCGATTATCCCTACGGCACCGACGTATGGGCGCCTCTGTGGTTCGACGCCGAGACGGCGGCGAACCGAGAAAGCCAGTATCTGACCGTCATCGGAAGAATGCGGGAGGGAACGTCCGTCGAAGACCTTCAGTCGGAGCTCGAGCTCGTCTCCGAGCGACTGGCACGGGAGTACCCGTCGACCAACGAGGGCCGCGGTGTCAAAACCATGGCGCTGGCGCGGGCGGTGATAGACCTCGGGGCCCCGGCGTTTCTCGCCATGTGGCAAGCGACGACGGCGTTCGTTCTCCTCATTGCCTGCGTGAACGTCGCCAATCTGCTCATGGCGAGGGGAGGTGAGCGTCAAAGGGAGCTGTGCCTCCAGCAGGCGCTCGGAGCCGGGCGGTATCGGATCGTGCGGCAGCTCCTCACCGAGAACTTGTGGCTCGCGGCTCTCGGCGCTCTTCTCGCCGTGCCCCTGGCGTGGCTGGGCATCGAGATCCTGCGGACGAGCATGCCGGCGAACATTCAGAGGTTCGTGGTCGGCTGGAAAGAGATCGACCTCGATTGGCGAGCGCTCGGGTTCACCGCAGCAGTGGCCCTCGTGACGGCGTTCGTTTTCGGACTCCTTCCGGCTTGGCGGGCGTCCCGTCCCGACCTGACGGCTTCGCTCAAGGAAGGAGGCCGCGCCAGCTCGCGGGGAAGAGAGCGCCAACGCGGTCGGAGCTTGCTCGTCGTCACCGAGGTCGCGCTCACCTTGATGCTCCTCGTGGCATCGGGCCTGAGCATTCGCGGAGCGATACGGCTGACACAATCCGACCAGGGGTACGACCCGGATGGCCTCATGACCATGGAGGTGGCCCTTCCCGAAACGAAGTACGACGAGGAAGAGGCGCGTCTCCAGTTCTACCGTGCGCTCGTGGAAGGCGCGCGACAGCTTCCTGAGGTCGTCTCCGCCGACTGCGTCAACATACTTCCCTCGAGCGGGTCCAACACGTCACGCGACATCGAGATCGAGGGGCAGCCCGTCGAGAACCCCTCCGAGAGGCCGCACGTCCAGTACCGCGTCATCACGGATTCCTTCTTCGAGACGATGCGAATTCCCATTTTTTCAGGACGGACTTTCGATGGCGGCGATCGGACCGATACCCGCCGGGTCACGATCGTAAGCCAGGGGTTCGCCGAGCGGTTCTGGACCGGTGATGACCCGCTGGGAAGGCGCTTTCGGATCTCGAGCGAGGAGGATGCCGAATGGCTCACCGTGGTGGGAGTTTCCGGTGACGTGCTCCACGATTGGTTCCTGGGAATACCGGGCGCGACGTTCTACGTGCCGATGGAGCAAGCGCCTCGTCTGGGTATGCACCTCGCCCTTCGCGTTCGCGGAGACCCGGAGGCAGTGACCCCCGCGGTTCGCGCAATCGTGCGCGAGATCGATCCCGATCAGCCGCTCTTCACCGTCATGAGCATGCGCCGCATGCTCGCCGAGCGGACGATCGGCCTTCGCTATGCCGCGAGCGTCATGGCCATCCTGGGTCTCATCGCCCTGGTGCTCGCCGCGGTTGGCATCTACGGAGTCATCGCCTACTCGGTGAGCCGGCGGTCTCACGAGATCGGGGTCCGCGTCGCACTGGGGGCCGATCGGAGGGACGTCCTGAAGCTCACCGTGGGCCAGGCGGTTCGGATCACGGGGCTCGGGATCGCCGCCGGACTCCTGCTCGCCTATGGAGCGGGCCGCCTGATGGCGAGCCACCTCTTCGGAGTGGTGCAGCTCGACGCCACGACATTCGTGGCTCTCGCGGGTGTTCTGGCCACGGCATCCCTGCTGGCTGGTTACGTTCCCGCTCGACGGGCTCTCGAGCTCGACCCCGTCGTCGCGCTCAGAACCGAGTGATTTGATGCGATAATCGTCCGCATTCGGGCTGCTTCGTAGGAATCAGGTGTTCCGGGGCTCCGTCGAAGGACATCCCGCCGGAAAAATGAGATGTGAGCCCGAAGGGCGAATAATGTGACATTCGCAAAAAAAACTCGGAGGACGAATCATGGCTAGCGGAGGACCACCTCCCGTTCCCAAGAAACAAGGACTGAGTCCCTGGGCCTGGCTCGGGATCGGCTGCGCCGGAATCCTGGTCGTGGGAGGCGTGGTCGCCGTGCTCGTCGGGATGTTCGTGTTCGGCAAGGTACGGGAGGTCGCGCGGGACATGGAGGAGGATCCCGTGGCGACGATGTCCCGCATGATCGCCGCCGCTCATCCCGAGGTCGAGCTCGTGGAGGCCGACAAGGACGCCCGGACGGTGACATTTCGCAATACCACTTCGGGCGAAGTCTTCACGTTCAGCTACGAGGATATCGAGGAGGGACGATTCTCTTTCACATCCGATGGCGAGACGGCGCAATTCGATTTCGACGCCGACGAAAGCGAGAGCGGGCGAATGACCGTCACGACCGACGAGGGAACGGCGACGTTCGGAGCCGGCAGCGACGTCTCCGACATTCCCGACTGGGTACCTATCTATCCCGGGAGCACTCCCAATGGGACCTATTCCTCGGAAACGCCGCAAATGAGGGCCGGCGGGTTCGGCTTCGAAACGAGCGACGGGGT
>DASPGQ010000397.1 GCA_035620555.1 Vicinamibacteria bacterium | reverse complement strand
CGCACAGTCTTCGCTCAGAGCCCGTCAGCGTGATCGTCGCACGCCAACTGGGGAACCTGAGGACGGTGGCGCCCCCGGAATTCGCTCCGGTGGAAGTCGGAGCTCAGAGACTGGACTCGAATCTCTACGGCCTCGGCTCGGCGAACGTCTTCCTCATCTTTCTAGAATCGTATGGAGTTACGCTCCTGGAAGACGCACATCATTTCGAGGCCATCGCTCCCCGTTTCCAGGCGCTCGAAAAGCACCTTAGTGAAGCCGGTTATTCCTTTTCGTCGAGCCAGATCCAGTCACCCACCTTCGGAGGTGGGTCGTGGCGCGCCCATGCGAGCCTTCTGAGCGGATTTCAAGCCGAGAACGAGCACCTGTACAACGGCCTTCTCGCCTCCGACCGCAAGACGCTGGTCCACGTGATGAAGGCCAGAGGATACCGCACCGTCGCGGCCGAGCCGGGGATCAAGTGGTACTGGCCCGACGGACTGTTCTATGGATTCGACCGGATCTACGACTTCGATGCTCTCGATTACAAGGGCCCGTCCATGGGCTGGTGGAAGATACCGGACCAGTTCACGCTCTATCGAATCTACAAAAACGAGGTGGCCGCGGCCGAAGGTCCGCTCTTCGCCAAGTTCTCCCTCATCATGACCCACATTCCCTATTACCCCGTGCCTCCCTACGTTGCCGACTGGACGCGGTTCGACGATGGCACGGCGTTCCAATCCGGGCTCGAGTCGGTCGCGCACGACGCTTATCGGGATTTGATGGAGCTCTCGCGATGGTATGTCGACGCGTTTCGGTACGAGATCGACTGCCTCGAGGGATTTCTTATCGACTACGTTCCCGAGAACTCACTCGTCATCATCGTCGGCGATCACCAGCCTCCCAAGCTCGCCACCCACGACAACGATAGCTGGGCGGTCCCGATGCACGTTCTGTCGAAGCGGGAGGAGCTGGTTCGGGCGTTCGACTCGCTCGGCTTCGAGCCGGGTCTGGTGCCGCTGCGGCCCAGCTCGCTCCGAATGGCCGACTTTCTCGAGGGCTTTCTCGATATCTACGACGTGAGGGAGGCCGATTGAACGCCAACGCCCTGCGCGTCTGGTCGCTTCGGCGCGAATCGGCCGCGATTGCGCTCTCGGGCTTCGTGCTGCTCGGAGCGTTTCTCTTGCCGAACCCTCTCTGGCTCTGCGTGTCTCTGACCGTTTGGGGGAGCGCGCTCTGGTTTCTGTGGCGCGAGCTCGGAGACGGCGCCGAAATCGAATGGCCGACGCTGCTGACGCTTCTACGCGGGTGGCTCGTGGCGCTCACCGCGGGGATGCTTGTGCCCACCCCGGAATACGCCGCGGCGGCCTACACCGTTGCCGTCGTGCTGGACGATCTCGATGGCCGCCTCGCGCGCCGCTTCGGACTTACGACCGCATCGGGCGCGAGGCTCGACTTGGAGATCGACGCGCTGGGTATCCTCGTCGCCAGTGTAGGCGGGGTGCTCCTGGGAAAGCTCCCCATCTGGTATCTCGCGATCGGGCTCGCCCGTTACGCGTTCGTCGCCGGAGTCTCGCTCGTCAAAGGCGCGCGCTCACTCGATAGCAGCCGGCTGAGGCGTTTTCTCGCGGGCTGTCAGATGGGCTTTCTCGCCGCCGCTCTCTGGCCGCAGGTGCCCGTCGACCTGACGCGGATGGCCGCGTATCTGTTCGGCGGCGCTACGCTCTCGATGTTTGCTCGCGACTGGCGCTTCGTGACGTCGGTCGGCCAGACGCGACGCGCGTAAGGTGAGATGTGTACACAATTGTTGACATCAATTTGCTATGAGCGCTAGGATGAGTCATGCGAGTAGCCGGGATTCGAGAGTTTCGAAATCGAGCGCCAGAGCTGGCCAGAGGAGACGAGATCGTTTTCATCACCCGGCACGGGAAGCTTACCGGGATCCTGGTACCCCTTGCCGAGCCGAGCGAGCTCCCCGTCGAGCTGCGACAGCAAATGCTGGAAAGGATTGGAGCGGCCATCTCCAAGCACTTAGGCGAGCGTGGTGTAAGCGAAAAACAGGTAACTCGTGATTTCGAAGCCTGGAAAAAAGGGCGTCGAGCGAGTCGCCGCCGATAGCAACGTCATCCTGTCCGCGGTAGCTGGCAAAGCCGCCCTGAGGATATTTACCCGCACTCGAGTCAAGGTGGTCACTTCTACCCACGTCCTCGGCGAGGTACGAGAATACTTACCGACGATGGCGGAGTCGTACGATCTCGCCGTCGAGGCCCTCGAAGGACAATTCGGTCTCCTGGCAATCGAGGCGTATGAACGATGGCAATTCGAAAGCACGCGCTCGGAGGCCGAACGGCGCCTGGGCCACCGAGATCCCGAAGACGTCGAGCTGCTGGCTCTGGCATTGAAACTCTGCATTCCCATCTGGTCCAACGACAACGACTTCAAAGACACGGGAGTGAAGTTGTATACGACCGCCAGACTACTGAAAACCGTGGGAGTCTGACCTCACAACGGGAGGCCGCCCGCGACTTCGCCGAGGAATGCTTCGATCGCCGCCATCGACTGCCCCCAGGTGGGATGATCCCGGAAGCTCTCGCAGGCCGCCAGGCTCATCTTCGCGAGTCGATCGCGGTCGTCCATCAGGTGCTCGAGCCTGCCACCGAGAGCGATGGTGTCTCCCGGAGGCACGAGGAACCCGTTGATTTCCTGACGGACGATCTCGTGCGTCGCTCCGGTCGAGCTCGCGACGACGGGCAAGCCGAAGCCCATCGCCTCGAGGTAGACGATGCCGAACCCCTCGTACGTCGACGGGACGACGAGAAGCTGGGCTCGCTCGAATCGTTGTCGCAGAGCGTCCCCTTCGAGGCTTCCGTGCAGCGTAACGCGATCGCCGAGCCCGTACGCTTGGATCCGTCGCCTGGCATCCTCAGTATAGGCCGGATCCATATCGAGGCTTCCCACGACGTCCAGATGCCAGCGCCGGTGGCCGAGGCTCGGGAGGGTGTCCAGCAAGATGTGAAGCCCTTTTCGAGGAATCAGATTTCCCACGAAGAGAAGGCGAAAGCCGTCCTTTTCTCGGGCGCGGGCCTCGATCTCCCCGGGGGTTAAATGGCTTCTCAGGCGATCGCCTCCGGGGGTGGCCACGACGTGGCTCGTGGGTCTCGCGAGCAGGGCTTCCACCGTCTCCCGCGTCGTTTGGCTGTTGAAGACGAATGCCGCGACCGTTTCGAGATAGCTTTTCTCGACCATCCGATAGAAGCGATTCAAGGACGGATGGCGTTCCTCGCTCGATAGAAGGTGGTGCACGATGGAAACGATGGGGGAACGAAGCGAACGATTGAGCCGGAAGAGAGACGGGTGGACCAGCTCGTCCTGCAACAGGACGTCGAAAGAGCCGGATCGAAGACGTCGCGCCAGAGTCCGGTTTTGCCAGTTTTGGGTGATTCGAAGCGCGTAGGAGAGCAGAGGGAACGAGACCACCTCGACGTCATGGCCTCGGTCGCGCAGGTGCTCGACCAACATGCGGTCGTAGACATTCCCACCGGAGACGACGTCGAGCGAGCCATAGACCACCAGACCGATGCGCACGGGCCACCATGGTACACTGTCGTCCCATCAATGAAACGATTCGCGGGGCTTCTGTTTCTGGCCCTCTCCTGTGGTTGTTTGAAGCCCCCGGTGAAGGTCGTGCTGCTCGGATTCGACGGTGCCGGGTGGGATACCATCGAGCCGCTCATCGAGGCGGGGAAGCTTCCCTATCTGGAACGGCTCCGGGCGCGAAGCGCCTGGGGTCCGCTTGCCACCTTCAAGCCCACCAAATCGCCGGTGATCTGGACGAGTATCGCGACGGGCAAGACGATGGCGAAGCACGGCATCCTCGATTTCGTCTACCTGGAGAAGAACGAGATCCCGATACCCTATGACAATTCGGAAAGACGCGAGCCGTCGATATGGCAGATCGTGGATCACGGGGGCAGGCGCTCGGTCATCGTGAACTGGTTCGTCACTCACCCGCCCGATCCGATCGAAGGCGTAATGGTCTCGAACCGGTTTCGCCGAATGCTCCTGCTCGGGAAAGAGCGCTGGGACGGGATGCGCGACACGGTGCATCCTTCCGAGCGCTTCGACGAGCTCGCTCGCTTCGTGGACACGCGTTTCGACGACTTGCGCTCCGAGCGAGGGCTTCCCGATCTTCTCCACCGGTACGGTGCCGAGGCGGTGAACGCCCCCGTCGTCGAGGACTACCCCGTTTACGTCATGCAGGAAGCTCTCATCGAGAACGTAGCTCGACATCTCTATGAGACGGAGAGCTTCGATTTGTTCGCCGCCTACTTCCGACTGCCCGACATCGTGCAGCATTCCGCGGTTCACCTCGTGGGCCACGGGGACGACGAGCCGGCATTTCGTCAAGGGCTCACCGAGCTGCTCGAGCCGTTCTATCGGTACATGGAGGGGATCATCGAGACTTACGTGAGCGCACCGGGTCACGAGAACACCTACTTCGTCGTCTTGTCGGATCACGGCTTCTCCTACCATGCCGGCACCTACGACCACTATCACATACCGGAAGAGGACCCTCCGCCGAGCGGGATCTTCCTCATGACCGGTCCCGCGGTGAATCCGGGAATGACGACGACTCTTAGCGTCTACGACGTCGCGCCCACGCTCCTTTACCTCTTCGGCCTTCCGGTGGGCGAGGACATGGATGGCGTCGTCGCCCGAGAGCTCCTGTCACTCGATACCGACGTTCGCTTCGCGCGCTACGGACCCGAGCTGATGCTCCCGGTCGCCCGCAAACGAGACGCGCTCGATCGGGAGCTCGACGAGAAAACACTGCGGGAGCTCGAGTCGCTGGGCTATCTCCGCTAGCTCAGGGCCAGGGAGGGCTCTGGGACTTCAACCGCACGAG
The DNA here is from genome assembly GCA_035620555.1 of Vicinamibacteria bacterium. Taxonomy (NCBI): domain Bacteria; kingdom Pseudomonadati; phylum Acidobacteriota; class Vicinamibacteria; species Vicinamibacteria bacterium. The sequence continues at coordinate 3,716 of DASPGQ010000397.1, read as the reverse complement.
AACCGTCTCCATCTGGTTGTTCCCCGGCTGCTCGGTGGTCGCTTTCAGGATCATCCCTGACGGACCGAGCCACAGTCGGTGAGTGGTCTCGTTTCGGGTGAGCTCGTAGACCGATGCGGTCACCGTTCCGCCGAAAGGAGTATCGAGCTCCTCGTCCTCTACTCGCTCGTATGTCTGGGGCTCGCGAGAGGCCACGAGGTCGGGATAAGCCATCGTGATGGCATCCATCTCGCGGTGCTCGCCCACGCCGAGCTCGAGTCGTTTGAGCGCGAGAGCGTCGAAGAGCGGAGATTCGAAATCGACGATGGTGCCCGCGCGCCGGCCGAGCTCGTGTTTCATCTTCTTTCGTCCCTGCCCCTTGACCTCGGCTCGCCAGTTCTCGCCCTTTCGCTCGAGCTTCAACTCGGTGACGATGCCCCCTCGGGTGGCCACGAGCTGAACTTCGCGCGGCTCGAGAGATCGCTCGAGCTCGTAGCGAACCTCGTAGCGCATGGGCTCGGGCCAGTAAAGGGTGCGCGTCGTCTCGAGGACGTAGCGCTGGTCCTTGTAGACGCGAAACTGCTCTTCGCCGATTCGCTCCCCGTTGAGACGGACCTCGTAGTCTCCCAGGGAATGGGGAAGCTTCTCGTCACCGCCAGCAATCGAGACCAGGGTGGGACATACGAGGGAGAGGACGACCAAGGTGAGACGCCAGTGCATGACACCCTCCGTGCTTTTTGGGTTTTCCGGGAACCAGGTTCATTATACCCTTACCTCTTGGCCAAGACCACCCCACGGCTCATCGGCGCGCACGTCAGGCGACGCGAGGATCCCTCTCTCGTGAAGGGAGAAGGACGATACGTGGCCGACATCCCGCTAGAGGGGGCCCTGACGATGGCGTTCGTCCGGAGTCCGTACCCTCATGCGAGGGTCCTGTCGGTCGATTCCCGCAACGCCGTCGGGCGTAAGGGGGTCGTCGCCGTTTTCACGGCCGCGGACGTGAATCCCCATTTGCAGGCTCCTCTACCCGTTCTCACTGAGCCCGACTGCGGGAGATACCATGAGCTCTACGTGCCCGATCGGTTTCCTCTGGCCACCGATCGGGCTCGTCACGTCGGTGACCCGGTTGCGGTCCTCCTCGCCGAGGATCCTTATCTTGCGGCCGACGCCGTGGAGGCGGTCGAGGTACGATACGAGCCGTTGGGCGCGGTGGCGACGCCCGAGGCCGCGCTGGCCGCGGGGGCACCGGTGCTGCACGATGCGCTGGGTACGAACCGAGCGTTCGTCTGGAGTCTCGAAGGCGGTGACGTCAAAGGGGCTTTTCAACGGGCGGCCAGGACCGTCACGCTCGAGGCTCACATCCAGAGGCTCGTTCCGAATGCGATGGAGCCGCGGGCGGTTGCCGCCACCTACGAGCACGAACGGGGCATCACGCTCTGGTCCTCGACCCAGTTCCCTCATATGCTTCGCGATTTCCTCGCCGGGATCCTCGGAATCGAGAAAGAAGAGATCCACGTCATCGCGCCCGAGGTGGGCGGGGGTTTTGGCGCGAAATGCAATGTCTACGCGGAGGAGGTTCTCGCGCCGTTCCTGGCACGGCGAGTGGGAAGAGCCGTCCGCTGGACGGCTACCAGAACCGAGGATTACCTCGCCACGAGTCACGGTCGGGATCAATCGGCGGTGCTGAAGCTCGCCGCCGACACCACCGGCCGCGTGACGGGCGCGGATTTGCGATTGACGATGGATTGCGGTGCTTACTACAGCCGCGTCACGCCCATCATCCCTGCCCTGACCGGTGCGATGATGGTGGGAGTCTACGACATCCGCAACGTTCGTGCCGAGGCGGTCGGCGTCTTCACCAACAAGGTCGTGAGCGAACCCTACCGGGGTGCGGGAAGGCCCGAAGCCGCCTACTTCATCGAGCGAGCGATGGATCTCCTCGCCGGCGAGCTCGATATGGATCCGTCGGAGCTCCGTCGGCGGAACTTCATCTCGAAAGACGAGTTCCCTCATGAAGTCGCCACCGGCATCACTTACGACAGCGGTGACTACGAGCGCTCGCTCGACGAGGCGCTGAAACGAATCGACTACGCCCGGCTGCGAAGCGAGCAGATCATACGGCGACGCGAGGGAGGCAGGCTCATCGGCATCGGTCTCGCGTGCTACGTCGAGATATGCGGTTTCGGACCCTGGGAGTTCGGCGGGGTCCGGGTCGATGAAGACGGCAGAGTCACGGTGCTCACCGGCACCTCGCCTCATGGCCAGGGGCACGAGACCAGCTGGGCCCAGATCGCCGCTGAGACCCTCCAGGTCGACTGGGAGAGTATCGTCGTCGTTCACGGCGACACGCGCGTCGTTCCCCGAGGCATCGGGACATTCGGTAGCCGGAGCGCTCCCGTAGGAGGTGCCGCCGTTCTTGTGAGCTCAGAACGAGTGCGGGACGGCGCCAAGGAAATCGCCGCGGACCTCCTGGAGGCGTCGCCAGACGATATGACGCTCGAAGAAGGTCGTTTCTTCGTCACAGGCGTTCCCGGGCGAAGCCTTTCGTGGGAGGACGTGGCCCGCCACGCGCACTCGAGTGAGAGTCTGGCTGCGAAGCTCCGAAGCGAGACCACCCTCACTCCGCGAGGTGAGACCTTTCCCTTCGGTACGCACGCCGCCGTCGTCTCCGTCGATCCCGAGACCGGAGAGGTCGCCATCGAGCGATATGTCTCGGTGGACGACTGCGGTCGCGTGATCAACCCCCTCCTCGTCGAGGGGCAGATTCACGGAGGGATTGCCCAGGGAATCGGCCAGGCTCTGTTCGAAAGTGCTTGCTACGACGAACAGGGGAGCCTGGTAACCGGCTCCCTGCTGGAGTATGCCTTGCCACGGGCGGAAAACTTGCCTTCCTACGAAACGAATCGAACCGAGACGCCGACGCCGCTGAACGCGCTAGGGGCCAAAGGTGTCGGTGAGGCGGCAACGATTGGATCGACGCCCGCTGTCGTGAGCGCGGTCGTGGATGCGCTGTATCATCTTGGCGTGCGACATATCGACACGCCGATCACGCCGGAGAAAATCTGGAAACGTCTCCGCTCGAGCGCTTCGACTACTTGATGAGACGCAGGTATCTCGCCCAGTCGTCGTCGGACAGGGGGTTCTCGAGCTCGAACAGGTAACGTTTGTTCTTGCCCAGCCCGAGAACGTCCTTCTCGAACGTTTCGACGACGAACGTTTCCGGATCCGGCCGCTCGAGGACGCGGATGTCGCCCGTCCGAACGGCCCATGCCCACGAATGCTCCGAGGAGACGAAGCGCACGCCGAGAGCGGTCAAGCTCAGCTCCCCGAGGCAACCGCCGAGCCGATGGTTGTGTCTCGCCCCGACGATCAAGGGAAGGGTTCTCTCCCAAATCTGGTCGGTGACGAGCCGATGGAGGTCGGCGGCGCCGGCGAAGGTCGGGTCGCGGGAGAGAAGCTGCTCCAGGAGAGTCCGGCTCTCTACGATTTCGCCGCGATCGAGAGCCAGTCTCCCCTTGTAGAAGAGATCTGCCAGCCTCGGATCACCAGCGGGGCGGGCAGGCGGTTCCGGAGAGATCTCGGGTGCGGGAGTCGGACGTTCCGGTTGAGGAATGACCTCGGGCGGCCGGACGGGCGGCCGCCGCGGGACGGCCGTTCTTGTCGAAGGCTCCGCGGGCGCTACCGCAATGGGCTTCGAAGGCGCAGGCGGCGGCGAAGGGGAAGGTGATGGGTCGACC